>CALXWU010000001.1 GCA_944392505.1 uncultured Clostridia bacterium
GTCAACACGTTTTCCAAGTAAGTTTTGTCTAAATCTACCTTGTTTTCCTTTTAATAAATCTGATAATGATTTAAGTGCTCTATTTCCAGCTCCTGTTACTGGTCTGCCACGTCTTCCATTATCTATTAGGGCATCTACAGATTCTTGTAACATTCTTTTTTCGTTTCTTACAATTATCTCTGGAGCTCCTAATTCTAATAATCTTTTTAATCTGTTATTTCTGTTTATAACTCTTCTATATAAATCATTTAAGTCTGATGTAGCAAATCTACCACCATCTAATTGCACCATAGGTCTTAAATCTGGTGGAATTACTGGTATAACGCTCATAACCATCCATTCTGGTCTATTTCCAGACATTCTAAATGATTCAACAGTATCTAATCTTTTTACAAGTTTAGCCTTCTTTTGCTCACTTGCTTTCTCTAATTCTTTCTTTAATTTTGCAGATAGTTTGTCTAAATCTATTTCTGCAAGTAATGTTCTGATAGCTTCTGCTCCCATTTCTGCTTTAAAAGAGCCTTTTCCATATTTTTCTTCAGCTTCATGATGTTCTTTTTCTGATAATACTTGTGCTTTTGTAAGCCCTGAGGTTCCTTTGTCAGTAACTATATATGAAGCAAAATATATAACTCTCTCTAAGCTTCTTGGTGATACATCAAGCATAAGTCCTATTCTGCTTGGTATTCCTTTAAAATACCAGATATGTGCCACAGGCGCAGCAAGTTCAATGTGTCCCATTCTTTCACGTCTAACTTTTGCTTTGGTTACTTCAACTCCACATCTGTCACACACTATTCCTTTATATCTAACTCTTTTATATTTACCACAATGACATTCCCAGTCTTTTGTAGGTCCAAATATTCTTTCACAGAACAAACCATCTCTCTCTGGTTTTAAGGTTCTGTAGTTTATAGTCTCAGGCTTTTTTACTTCACCTTTTGACCACTCTCTTACTTTTTCATCTGATGCTATACCTATTTTGATTTTATCAAATATATCTAATTCGTCCACGGTTAGCCCCCTTGATATTTATTTTCTTTGCCTCTCAAAGATTTTAAAGTTATACACCGCTGCACAATTCCCTTTTGCTAACTTTAAAACCATTTTTGAAGCTATTTAATTAAAGTTTTTCATTAATTTTACTCATCATCAATGATATCCTAATCATTCAAAAGATTATCCATTCCCAAATCTGTATCTGCAAGTTCTATTTCTTCATCTGATAATTCTTCAAATAAAGCTTCATCATCATCTTGTTCTTCATCAGCTAAAACTGCTTCCTCTTCATATCCATCATGAAGATCGTTCATGTCTAAAACATCATTTCCCATTTTCTTGTCGTCAATGTTAAAGTCAATTCCATCATCAATATTTTCTTTTAATTCTAATTCTTGATTGTCTTGTGATAATAATCGTACATCTAATCCTAGAGCTTGAAGTTCTTTAATTAATACTTTAAATCCTTCTGGAACTCCTGGTTCAGGAACATTCTCACCTTTTACAATTGCCTCATAAGTTTTTACACGTCCTATGGTATCATCTGATTTTACAGTAAGCATTTCTTGTAAGGTGTAGGCTGCACCATAAGCTTCCAATGCCCAAACTTCCATCTCTCCAAAACGTTGTCCACCAAATTGTGCTTTACCTCCAAGAGGTTGTTGTGTAACTAATGAGTATGGCCCTGTTGAACGAGCATGTATTTTATCATCTACTAAGTGATGTAGTTTTAACATATACATAACACCAACTGTTACTGGGTGATCAAATGGATCTCCTGTTCTACCATCATATAGAGTGGTTTTTCCGTCCTCTGAATATCCAGATTTTCTAAATAACTCTCTAATTTCTTCATCTGTAGCGCCATCAAATACCGGTGTTGCGACTTTCCAGCCTAATAGTTTTGCTGCCATTCCTAAGTGAACCTCTAAAACTTGACCTAAGTTCATACGTGAAGGAACACCAAGTGGGTTTAAAACTATATCTACAGGTGTACCATCTGGCATAAATGGCATATCTTCTTCTGGTAATATTCTTGAAATAACACCCTTGTTACCATGACGTCCTGCCATTTTATCTCCAACTGATATTTTTCTCTTTTGAGCTATGTAGCAACGGATTACTTGATTTACGCCAGGTCCTAATTCATCTGAATTTTCTCTAGTAAATATTTTAACATCTACTATAGTACCTTGTTCTCCGTGTGGTACACGAAGTGATGTATCTCTAACTTCTCTTGCTTTTTCTCCAAATATTGCACGAAGTAATCTTTCTTCTGCAGTAAGTTCAGTTTCTCCCTTTGGAGTTACTTTTCCAACTAATATATCTCCAGGTCTAACTTCTGCACCAATTCTAATAATACCATTTTCATCTAGGTCTTTTAATACATCATCACCAACATTTGGTATGTCTCTTGTGATTTCTTCTGGTCCTAGTTTTGTATCACGACATTCGCAATCATATTCTTCAATATGAATTGAGGTATATACATCTTCTTTAACAAGTCTTTCACTAATTAATACAGCATCCTCATAGTTGTAACCTTCCCAAGTTGTAAATGCAATTAGAACATTTCTACCAAGTGCCATTTCTCCGTCTTTAGTAGCTGGTCCATCTGCAAGAAGTTCTCCTGCTTTTACTTTTTCTCCTTTAACAACTACTGGTCTTTGGTTAATACAAGTACCACCATTAGTTCTTTTGAATTTTCTTAATTTATATGTATCTAGTCCGTCTTTTTCATTTCTAACAATAATTTCATCACCAGTTACTTTTTCTACAACACCTGCATTTTTGGCAATAACTGTAATTCCAGAGTCTTTAGCTGCTCTGTATTCTATACCAGTTCCTACAATTGGTGATTCAGGCATCAAAAGTGGAACTGCTTGACGTTGCATGTTAGCACCCATTAGGGAACGTTTAGCATCATCATGCTCAACGAACGGAATCATTGCCGCTGCAACAGAAACAAGTTGTTTTGGAGAAACATCTACGAAGTCAACTTGTGATTTGTCAACCATTGTAATTTCCTCTCTCATTCTAACTTTTATTCTATCATTTACAAATTTTCCATCTTTGTCTAATGGCTCAGATGCTTGTGCAATTATATATTTGTCCTCTTCATCTGCTGGCATATATACTACTTCATCAGTAACTTTTCCTGTTTTATGATCTACTTTTCTGTATGGAGTTTCGATAAATCCGTATTCATTAATTATAGCAAATGATGAAAGTGCTGATATAAGACCAACGTTTGGTCCTTCTGGTGATTCAATTGGACATAATCTACCATAGTGGGTATAGTGAATATCTCTAACCTCGAAACCTGCTCTTTCTCTTGAAAGTCCTCCAGGTCCTAATGCTGAAATTCTTCTTTTATGTGTAAGCTCTGAAAGTGGATTTGATTGATCCATGAATTGTGATAATTGTGAGCTTCCGAAGAATTCTCTAATAGATGATGTGATTGGTTTTGTATTAATTAATGTTTGTGGTGTTACAACATCTAAATCTTGAATTGTCATTCTTTCACGTACAACTCTTTCAAGTCTTGTTAAACCAATTCTAAATTGATTTTGTAATAACTCTCCAACACATCTAATACGTCTATTTCCTAAATGATCTATATCATCTATATTTCCTAAACCATTATCTAGGTTTAATAAATAGCTTACTGATGCAATTATATCTTCTGTAGTAATGTGTCTAGGAACTAACTCATCATATCTTTCTTTAATAACCTCATGAAGTTTGTCTTTTTCTGTAGTATCAATTATTGATTTTAGAACATTATAATTTACATATTCTTTAATGTGAATATCACTTAAATCAACATCTGGTAAGAATTTATAAATATTAACTGTTCCATTTCCAATAACTCTTACTTTTTTGTTATCTAATTTAATGTCTACAGCATTAATACCACTATTTTGGATATTTTCTGCAACTTCTTCTGAAATTACATTATCTTTTTCTATCAAAACTTCACCTGTTTCTGGATCAATAATATCTTCAAATGCTACTTTTCCAGAAATTCTTGATGCTAAACTAAGCTTTTTATTAAATTTATATCTTCCTACTTTTGCTAAGTCATATCTTCTAGGATCGAAGAATAACCCATTAAATAAGTTTCTAGCTGCATCAACAGTTGGAAGTTCTCCTGGTCTTAACTTTTTATATATTTCAATTAATGCATCTTCTTGTGATTTAATAGGATCTTTTTGAATAGTAGCTGTAATTTTAGGCTCTTCTCCAAATAGCTCAACTATTTGTTCATCTGTGATTACACCAATAGCACGTAATAAACATGTAACAGGAATTTTTCTAGTTCTATCTACTCTTGCCCAGAATACATCATTTGCATCTGTTTCATATTCTATCCATGCTCCTCTTAAAGGCATAACTGTAGATGTATAAATTTTCTTTCCAGTTTTGTCATAAGCTGAATCATAGTAACATCCTGGTGAACGAACTAACTGGCTTACTACAACTCTTTCTGCACCATTGATAATAAAAGTACCACTATCAGTCATAAGTGGGAAATCACCAAGATAGATTTCTTGTTCTTTTATTTCTCCCGTCTCACGATTGATTAGTCTTACTTTAACATGTAACCTTGTAGAATATGTAGCATCTCTTTCTTTAGCTTCTTCTACTGTGTATTTAGTTTTGTCTTCCATGTAATAATCTAAGAATTCTAAAATCAAATTTCCTGAATAATCAACTATTGGAGATATATCTCTTAATATTTCTCCTAGTCCTTCTTCTACGAACCAGTCGTAGGAATCTTTTTGGACTTTGATAAGATTTGGCATTTCGATTGAATCGCCAATTTTTGCAAAAGTTTTGCGAGAACATTTCTCATGTTTAATTTCTTTTACCAAAGAAAATCACCCCTAAAAAAGATTAAGCAGAATTAAAATATATATATTTTGTCTAAGAAGTCCCTCTTGAATACAATGTTATGTATACGTTTTTATGGTTCCCTGCTCTTTAAACCTTTATTTCCGTAAATAATATTGTATCAATTCCTCTTCTTTACAAATTTACATAACGAATAAAAAACGGCAATAAAAAGGCAGGTTGGTATTCTTTTATTTTACCAACTAACCTTCTTATGTTTATTTATTAAAATTTAATCTCTAAAATTAACTTTTTTATATTAATCACCTTAATTTAAAATTAAGAGTTTGCTAAGTTTTACCACGCCGAACGATAAAACTCCCATGATATACTATTTTATAACAATTCATGGGAGCTTGTCAATGGTTTTTTAGAAATTTTATTAAAATCCTACTTTTTCTACACCATATACTGCCTGTTCGTGAGTAAAACCATCAAATTCCAACTGTGATATTAAACCTTGTTTTGAGAATGCCATTAAATCCAAGTAGTCTTGTGCTTTTTTAGCTGCTTGCTCATTCCAATTGGCGCCACAGTTATTTACTGCATTTGTTGCTTCCGTAGTTGTAAATCCGTCAAATTCTAATTGACCTTTTAGACCTTCTTTTGAGAATGCCACTAGGTCTAGATAATCTTGTGCTTTTTTTCCAGCCTGTTCATTCCAATTAGCACCACAGTTATTTACTGCATATGTTGCTTCTGAAGTTGTAAATCCTTCGAATTCCAACTGATCTTTCAACCCTTCTTTAGAAAACGCCATTAAGCTTAAATAATCATTTGCTTTCTCTAGAGCATTGGTATTTCCCAATGACACTTGTTCTACTGGCTTACTTTCTGTTTTATTATTTGTTTCTGGTTTTATTGCTGTTTCTTCTTTAGGCTCTTCTTCTTTTACACTTGTTTCCTTTTGAGATGTTTCTTCTTTTGTTTCATTTTCTTTCTGTTCGTCATTATTTTCTTCATTTTTTGTTACTGTTTGTGGTTTTTCTTCTTTTTTATTATTTACTTCTTCTGGTTCTGATTTACTTAAACTGGTTTCGCTTTCATTATTTTTCTCATCCGTTTCTCCTTGATCTTCCTTTTCTTTGCTTTTTTCGTTAATGTCGAGCCCTTCACTAGCTTCATTGTCATTTAATAATACATTATATACTCCATTTGATTCTTCATAATGTCCAGTTTTAGCTACTTCAACATTATTGTTAATTAGCTCATCAACTATAAGACATAACATAAGTGATACAATACATGCCAAAACAATGATCGTCCAAAACCACCATTTTTTTAAAATACTTTCTTTTTTCATAACAATCCCCCTATATTTTTAAAAATTATTTTAACTTTTATTAAATAATAAAAGTTTTTTCCATTCCTCTTCTTTGAATCCAATTAAAACTCCTTTATCGCTAATTAATATTGGTCTTTTTACAAGCATTCCATCACTAGCTAATACCTCTATCTTTTCTGCTTCTGTCATGTTCTGAACTCTTTCTTTTAAATTTAGTTCTTTATACTTTAACCCGCTCGTATTAAACCATTTTTTTATTTCTTTTCCACTTTCTTTTATCCATTTTTGTAATTCTTCTTTTGTTGGATTGTTTACCACAATATGTCTGTCCTCAAATACTATTTTGTTGGCCTCTAACCACTTTTTAGCTTTTTGACATGTTGAACATTTTGGATATTCAATAAATAAGTTATTCAATATTCTTTCACCTCACTAATTAATCTACTTTAATTACTGTATTGTATTTTACCACAATATTTTTCTTTTTTCCACAAATTATGATATAATATGTATATTATGGAAAATTTAGAAAGATATAATCACTTAAATAAATATTTGAAAGAAAAATTTGGAGAGCGTACACTTAAAATTTGCATTGATGGAGGCTTTACTTGTCCTAATCGTGATGGGAGTAAAAGCACAGGTGGATGTATTTTTTGTAGTGAAAAAGGTTCTGGCGAGCATATAAAACCTGCAACAAGTATTTCTGAACAAGTACAGAATTATTTTACGAGCTATAAAGCCGAAAGGGCAAATAAGTTTATTGTATATTTTCAAAATTATACAAACACTTATGACAAAATTGAAAACTTGAAATTAAAATATGATTCTGCTTTAATTGATGATAGAATAGTTGGATTAGAGATTGCCACTAGACCTGATTGTATTAACGAAGATGTTGCCAAATTAATAAAAAGTTATTCTAAAAAATATTATGTATGTGTTGAACTTGGTTTACAAACTGCAAATGAAAAAACAGGAAAACTAATTAATAGGTGCTATTCTAATATAGATTTTACTAATGCTGTAAATATTCTAAACAAATATAATATAGACGTAGTAACACATATTATGATAGGTCTTCCAAGCGCTAATGGACAGAATGAATCTAAAGAAGATTTAATAACTACTGTTAATTTTTTAAATCATCATAATCTTCAAGGCTTAAAGATTCATTCATGTTATGTTGTGAAAAATACCAAATTAGAACAATTATATGAGCAAGGAAAATATGTACCTTTAACATTAAATGAATATCTAGGATATTGTGCATATGTAATTACCCATATAAGTCCTAAAGTTATTATTCATCGAGTGTCTGGAGATGCACCAAAAGATTTGTTGGCCGCACCTGATTGGAATCTTCACAAAAAATGGATTATAAATGGTTTGGATAAATTTTTAAACGAAAGAAATTTATATCAAGGTATGTATTTTTAATCTTTTTTGTTAAAGTTAATAATTTTATGTTGATTTACATTTTTTGACATTATTTGCGCTATTTCTGTGATATAATTATATTGATTTAATGCATTATCTATTGCAAATTACTTTTTAACACATATTTTCTAGCTATTTTTTTCTAAATAGTAGCATTAACTTTTAATTCTTGAAAGTATCATTGATTTATATTTTCTCTTACATTGGTACTTTCTTTTCTAATTTTATTATACTCTATTCCTATTTCAATTTTATATTATAGTCTATGATATAATTCCTAATTACTCTTCATAGAGAGTTATATTAATTATCTTTAAGAGATCTTTATAAGTACCTATTTGTTTCTGGTAAAATAATTAATCTGTGGCTGAATTGCATAGCCTTCTATCTCCATCATTGTGATAATTGGAGTTATTTCGTAAATCTCTTTATTTAATTTTCTGGCAATTTCATTAATATGCATAGGTTCATCTGATAATATTTTATAAACTTCTAAATATTCTTTTGAAAGTATGATATTTGCATCTGTATTCTTTATGTTGCAAACTTCATCCTCTACATGTTCATTATTTTTTAGTTCACTAATTATTTGCTTTGGATTAGTAATCAGAATAGCTCCTTCTTGTATTAATCTATTAGTTCCGATTCCTGTACTAGAATAAATATTGCTAGGAATAGCATACACAAGCTTTCCTTCATTCTTGGCATACTTAGCAGTAATTGTGCTTCCGCTTCTATGTTCCGCTTCTACAACCAAAACAGCATCAGATAAACCACTTATAATTCTATTTCTAATAGGAAATTTACTTTTATCTGGTTCTTCTTCGGGTGGATATTCTGATATAATGCACCCACCCTTATTTAATATTTTGTGAAAAAGCCATTCATTTTCTTGAGGATAAATGTAGTTAAGACCTCCTCCTAAAACAGCAATAGTTTTACCTTGTTCTTCAATTGCTGCATTGTGTGCTGTTCCATCAACTCCTATCGCTATACCACTAATTATGCATATTCCTCGTTTTGAAAGCATTTTAGCGAACTCGCTTGCCACCTTTCTACCATAATCACTACAATTTCTTGAACCTACTATTCCTAAGGTACTTTTCGCATTTAATAATTCTATATTTCCTATTGCATAAATATCAGTGGGAAAATTTTTTGTTTTAAGTAATCTTTGTGGGTATATTTCTTCTTCAACATTAATTTTAATAATTTTCATATTTAATTTTTCCAATACTTCCTATCTAAATTTCTATATTGAATTGCTTCTGCAATATGTTTTGCAGATATATTTTCTGCTCTATCCAGATCTGCTATAGTTCTAGCGACTTTAAGAATTCTACTGTACCCTCTTGCACTCAAGCCTAATCTGTCAAATGCATTTTGTATGATTTGTTTTGATTTATCATCCAACTTGCAGAAAATATCACTTAGGCTCGGAGTTAATTCTGAATTAGAAAATATGCCATAATCTTTATATCTTTCAAGTTGTATTCTTCTCGCTCTATCTACTCTTTCTTTTATCTCTTCTGAACTTTCAACTTTTTCATTGCTCTCTAATTTTTGATATTTAACTGGTGTTACTTCAACCTGAATATCTATTCTATCTAGGAGTGGGCCACTTATTCTTCCCATGTATCTTGATATTGCTTCTGCGCTACAAGTACATTCTTTATCTTTTGAACCATAATATCCACATGGACACGGATTCATAGAAGCAACAAATATAAAATTGCATGGATAAGTTAGACTTGCATTAATTCTACTTATTGTAACTTCTTTATCTTCTAATGGTCCCCTCAAAACCTCTAAAGTATTTTTATTAAACTCTGGTAATTCATCTAAGAATAAAACTCCATAATGAGCCAAACTAATCTCTCCTGGCTTAGGTATACTCCCTCCACCAATTAGTGAATTAATTGTAACAGTATGGTGTGGCGACCTGAAG
Source organism: uncultured Clostridia bacterium (assembly GCA_944392505.1). Classification (GTDB taxonomy): domain Bacteria; phylum Bacillota; class Clostridia; order TANB77; family CAG-508; genus CALXVA01. The sequence goes on from CALXWU010000001.1 coordinate 9,570, forward strand.
GGTCTTGTTAAAAGAATTGGAACATCTTTTGAAAGTAAGCCTGCTATACTATGAATTTTTGTTACTTCTAATGCTTCTTCAAAGGTTAGATCTGGTAAAATAGATGGCATTCTTCTTGCTAGCATTGTCTTTCCGTGAACCCGGTGTTCCCACCATGAGTAAATTATGACCACCGAGCTGCAGCTACTTCCAACGCTCTTTTTATATTTTCCTGCCCTTTTACCTCAGAAAAATTAAGAGAATATTTTTGCTTTTTATTAAATAGTCCTCCTATATCATTTTTAGTAGGTTGCAAATCGATATCTCCGTTTAAATATTCTACAACATCCACTAAATATGATGCTCCTATAACGCTTAAACCAGCAACAATTGAAGCCTCTTTAGCATTTTCTTCTGGCAAAATCACTCTTTTTATCCCCAACTTTTTCGCTTCAATACACATTGGTAAAATGCCATTTACTTTATTTATTCTCCCATTAAGCGAAAGTTCTCCTATAAATACAGTATCCTCTAAGTTTTGAAGTTTAATATCTTCGAAATCCAGCAAAATGCCAATAGCAATGGGTAAATCGAAAAACGATCCCTCTTTTCTTGTGTCTGCTGGTGCAAGGTTTATTACAATTTTTCTACTTTGAAAATCAAATCCTGAATTTTTAATCGCAGTTCTTACTCTTTCTTTAGACTCTTTGACACTAGCATCAGGAAGCCCAACCACCTCCCAGTTTGGCATACCTGCTGAAACATCAACTTGCACATCAACAAGAAATCCTTCCAAGCCTTGCAAGGACATACTTTTTACGATTGATAACATATTTTACCTCTTTTTTTGGAAATTTAGATTTTGAACAAAATCTTTTAGAAATTAATTTGAAATTATATTATATGATTTTACATTTTTTGTCAACACGCTTTGGAAAATTTGTTGATTTTTTTGATCTTTTGCTGCCTATTCACCGCCTATACATTTTCGTAATACTGAGTAGGCGTTCATTGACGTTTTTGTTGACAATTCAAATGATCTGCTTAATATGATTAATTTTGTATGTGTCATTATTAAAATACACTTCTATTACATCTATGCGTACGAATTCATTTTCTAAATGTTTGGAATATAAATAATATTTTATTGTATTAAGCAGATGTTTCTGTTTTTGTGTGTTTACAGCTTCCACCGGTTTTCCATATATATCGCTGGTTCTAGTTTTTACTTCAATAAAAACTAATTCTTTTTTGTCTTTTGCTATAATGTCTATCTCTCCTTGCCTTGCCATAAAGTTTCTTTCTATAATTGTATAGCCTGCAGCTTCTAAATATTTTGAAGCCAGATCTTCTCCTATTTTTCCTATTTCATGTTTTAAGTACATATTTACTCCTTTCTATCGCATTTTAGAATCCTTGTTTGTATTTGTCAAGTAAAAATCATATATTTAATTATTTCTATTTTCAAATTCGCTTTTTTATTTTATAATATGAATATAGGAGGTACTATTTATGGAAATAGTAGATAAATTAGATAACAAAAAAGAATACTTGAATAAAGTTTCTGAGCGCCACGAAAAAATAGAAGGAGAATACCGCCAATCAGTACATACTTGGATAATGAATAGCAAGGGCGAGTTCTTAATTCAAAAAAGAACTCCAAATAAAAAGAACTTTCCAAATATGTGGTCACAAACAGGTGGTGGAGTTGATAGTGGAGAAACCACATTGCAAGCTGCTATAAGAGAATGTCATGAAGAATTAGGTATAAATATAGAAAAAGATGAAATTGAATTTATGCTATCTTTTAAACGTAAATACGACTTTGTTGATGTATGGCTTGTAAAACATGACTATGATATTTCTACATTAGTTTTGCAAGAGGATGAAGTCTCTGATGTAATGTGGGCGAGTATAGATGAAATACGAGAATTAATGGGAACTGGCAAACTTGCTAAAAGTATCGAAATATACTTCGATATGTTTATTAGTTTATTGGATTATCCTTTTTAAATCAAAAATAATAAGGTGTTGTTTTGCACAAAACCAAACATAATTTAATTTTTATGCAAATATTACCTTATTATTTTATACTTTTTATTAGTTCATTTTTTCAAATTCAATGGTTACTTTAAATAGATCTCCATCAAGATATATATTAAATTGTCCCCCCTGAAGTTCTGTTAAGCTTCTTGCAATCGAAAGTCCAAGTCCGCTTCCTTCAGTATTTCTTGATGCTTCCCCTCTAACAAATCTCTGCATCAATTCATCTACACTAATATTTAGTTTTTGTTTTGATACATTTTTCAATTCTATCGAGATTGTGTTATCTTTTTGTAATATATCTGTATAAACTCTTGTGCCTTCCATTGCGTATTTTGAAATGTTTGAATACATGTTTTCTAATACTCTATACATATATCTACTATCTGCATTGATATATACATCATTTTCTGGAAATGCGATTATTTCTTCTAAATTGTGAACTTTAAATTTGTCTTCAAACTCTCCGGATACCTGCTTTATCAGTTCATTTACATTTAATCTTTCCATATTAAGCTTGATAGCTCCAGAGGATGCTTTAGAGGCTTCAACTAAATCTTCTGTAAGCTTTTTTAGTCTTTGTGATTTACTATCAAGTATGTTTAAATATTCTATTGCTTTTTCTCCTTGTATGTTTTCTTTTTTTAGTAAATCCACATAGTTTATTATTGAAGTAAGTGGTGTTTTTATATCATGTGATACATTTGTTATAAGTTCTGTTTTTAGCCTTTCACTTTTTAGTTTTTCCTCTATTGCATTAGATAAACCTCCTGCAATGTCATTTATTTCTTTCGCAGTTTCTTGCATCTCTTTTACCATCTGATTTTCGTCTATCTCGATTTCGGTATTTCCATTATATAATTCATGTACTGTTTCACTGATTTTTGCATACGATTTTATTCTTTTTGATAAAAAGCTATATGTCACTCCATACAAAAGCACAGTTAATACAAAACCTGGAAATCCATTTGACCACAAGATTCCAAAACATACCAAATTTGCTAATATAAATAATATGAAGTATAATACCAGTTTCTTGGTAATTTTTATGTCTTTCAGAAATCCTCTTATTTTATCATATATCCAATAAATAAATGTTGTTTTTATAAAAGTGTGTGTTTTTAGCCTTTTTACAACAGTTTCGAAAAATAATATACATGCTAAATACATGATAAAAATCCCCACACAAATCACAGATATTCCAAGTACAAATGAGGTCATAGTGTTCATTCCACTAACACTGATTGTAAAACATGCTCCTATTGCCCCAATAAACATTGATATAAAAGCTGCTATCTCTACCAATATCTTATCATACCAATTAAGTTTTATTCCTTCTTGTTTTCTAGTTCTTCCCACACCTACTATAATGATTGGAACTAGTGCGATTATTAGAATGATCAAAAATGGTATAGCGAAAACCGCTTGTTGGCTTACTGATGATAAAGTGTTATATAATACTCTATTCATAGCAATATTATCTACATATTCTAAATCATCTAGCACCGCTGTATAAATTGTATAAGTATTGCTTTCAATTGTTTCAAAGCTTTCTTGTCTTAATCCACTTTCTATATATTCTATATTATCATTATTCAGTTTATTAACCGTAGTTTCTATTATTCCATTTTCATAGTTCCAATATCTTTGGTTTTGCATTATGGTATCTTTTATATTTTGTATACTACTAGTCTCTAAAGAATATTCTAAATTTGTATATGCTTTTTTTGTATTATTGTCTATTATCAGCCATATTACATTATTTCCATAATATTCATAATAATAGTTTAATTCATTTGCCTCATCATCATTTTCTAATCCCTCAGTTTGAATATATTCGTATGAGAATATATCGCCGTCATTATTGTCCTTCAAAAAAGTTACTGCGTTTAAGCTACTGAAAATCTCTAGAGCATAATTTTCTGCAAATGTATTTGTTTCATAGTAATCCAAGCCTTCTTTGATTGCATGTCTCTCTAGCGGATAACTTAAACACACAATAAGCAAAACTAATATTGTAAGAAATATAGGGAAAAGTACATATGATATATTTTTTAATACTCTTGGCCAACAAATCTTTTTATTCATTCCGTACTCCTTTTTATTCTTTATTCTTTATTTTTTACTCTACCTTCTATTAGTTATAATTCTATAATCTTACCTTTTGTTTTCCTTAATCCAAATTTTCAATTTTGTATCCTATTCCCCAAATAACTTTTAAATACTTAGGTTCTCTTGGATTTATTTCTATTTTTTCTCTTATGTGCCTTATATGTACTGCTATTATATTTTCTGCTCCATAGCTTTCTTCTTCCCATACATTCTCATATATTTGTTCTATCGAATATACTACTCCTTTATTTTTAGTTAAAAATTTCAATATGTTGTATTCTGTAGGTGTAAGTTTTACTTCTTTTCCATCTACTTCAACAGTTTTAGTAGAATCATTTATAATTAAATCGCCTGATTTATATATATTGTCATCTTTTTCTTTCTTAACCATTGAACCTAAGCTTGTATATCTACGTATTTGCGAATTTACTCTTGCGATTAATTCTAATGGATTAAATGGTTTTGTCACATAATCATCTGCTCCATTATTTAATCCTGCAATTTTATCATAATCCTCTGATTTAGCAGATAACATAATAATTGGAATTGATTTGTCCTTTCTTATAATATTGGCAGTTTCAATTCCATCTAACTTTGGCATCATTATATCCAATATTATTAATTGTATATCACTATTTTTCTTTAATATTTCTAATGCTTCCATTCCATCATATGCTTTTAAAATATTATAGCCTTCTTTACTTAAATAAATTTCTATTGCTTTTACTATTTCCTTATCATCATCACAAACTAATATGTTGTACATAAATACCCCCATTTATTTCTAAATTTTAGCTTACCTTTTTATTATACCATAGAAAAGACTATTTTGGAATTTTCATTATTAGTTTAGCATAATTTTATTAAGAAAAATGTTTATAATTATTAATAATTTATTAATTTATTCTAAAAAAGTGGCTTACAAATGTAATTAGAATTTCTAATTATATCTGTAAGCCATTTTTATATTATTTCTCTTTTATTTTAATAGAACCTTGCTCTCGCCGATTTGCTTCTTTCTTCTTAATTTTATACTCTATATAATCAGTTAGCAATAACTTAAAGACCGCAATTATTGGTACTGATAAAAACATTCCCCAGAATCCAAAATATGCTCCTCCTACTGCTACTGCGAAAATTACCAGTAATGGACTTATTTTTAGTGAGTTTCCTAATATTTTTGGATTTATTATATTTGCATCAATTTGTTGCAATATTGTAACAACTACAACCATTATTAGAGCTTGCCATATTCCTCCTGTTAATAGTGTGATAAGTGCTGCTATTATAACTGCAATAATTGCACCAAAATATGGTATTAAATTGAATATACCAATCATAAAACCTAATAATATAGCATATTTCACTCCTATTATAGACATAGCTATTGATGAAATAATTCCAATAATTATACCATCTAAAAGTTGCCCTGCTAAAAAATTGAAAAATATATTATTTGATCTGTCAAAATATTTTCCTATATTTTTATATGTATTTTCTTTTAATGTTGCCTTTCCTAACTTTTTTAAGAAGTCCATAATTTGTTTTCTTTGAAGTAGTAAATATACTGAAACAATAATTGCAACGAAAAAGTCTAATACTTTACCAGCAACATTGATTACTCCTTTTGCGTATTCTGTTAATTTATCAATGTTTATATATTGCTTTAAATCTATATTTTTTATGCTTTCAAGTAAATCCATTACTATTTCATTTCTTAAAATAGAATCTTGTGGTAAGTTTTCTATATTAGTGGTAAATGAATTATAATATCCTTGGATATTATTAATTAAATCAATTACACTGGTCGAAATGATAGGTAATAGATAATTAAATGCAATAATTAATATAAGTACTGCAATCAAGTAAACAGTAAGAACTGATAATCCCCTTGCTCTATTGTGTATAAATTTTACTTTCTTTGCTTTTCTGTATACTCCCTCAAGTTTTCTACATGGGATATATAGTAAATATGCAATCAGCAAGCCTATGCCAAAAGGCATTAGAACCTCTAAAAGATTCTTTATCCAATTTCCAATTGCCGTAAAATTATCTAAGGTTTTGTATACAAGGATAATAGCAACTGCAAACAAAAACCAGTACAGCCATTTAGTTATTTTTCTCTTATTTTCCATCTACTAATCTCCTTCCTGAACAAAATTGAACAAAAGGGACTCTCCTTTTTATTCAAATCTCTATATCTAATCCTACTGGGCAATGGTCGCTTCCCATAATATCTGAATATATGTAGCTTTCCTTAATTTTATTTTCTATTGATTTTGACACTATAAAATAATCAATTCTCCAGCCCGCATTTTTCTCTCTTGCTTTAAACATATATGACCACCAAGTATACATATCGGTTTTATCTGGATACAAGTATCTAAATGTATCGACAAATCCTGCATTTAATAGTTCAGTCATTTTGTTTCTTTCTTCATCTGTAAAACCAGCGTTTCTTCTATTAGTTTTAGGATTTTTTAAATCAATTTCCTCATGAGCGACATTTAAATCTCCACAGACAATCACAGGCTTTATCTCATTTAGTTTAAGTAAATATTTTCTAAATTCGTCTTCCCATATCATTCTATAGTCTAGTCTTTCTAATTCTCTCTTTGAATTAGGAGTATAACAATTAATCATAAAAAAATTATCAAATTCTAAGGTAATTACTCTTCCTTCTTTATCATGTTCTTCTATGCCAATACCATATGTGACAGCATTTGGTCTAAGTTTTGTAAAAATAGCTGTTCCAGAGTACCCCTTCTTTTCTGCACTATTCCAATATGAGTTATATTCTTTAAAAATTTCTTTTATGTTTTCGTCTATTTGATCTTCTTGCATTTTCGTTTCCTGAATACAAAATATATCTGCATCTACCTCTTTAAAAAACTTTTCAAATCCCTTATTTATTACTGCTCTTAATCCATTTACATTCCACGAAACTAATTTCATTTTTACTAACATTCCTTTCAACCTTTTCATATATTATAAAACCAACAATAAGGAGATAGTTTCCCATCTCCTTCCTTTAATCATTGCTTTTTATTATAATGAATTGAAATATACGTTTCCACCTATTATTTCTCCTGAATGGTAACCAGCTGCTCTAAATGATAAATATGTGTGATTTCTTTTACCATTTAATGCATCTAAAACGGCTTGTTTTACATAATCCGGATAATTACCATTAAGTCTTTTTCTCCAGTGGTTATCTATAGAATAACAGAACTGACTAGGTGCCATATATTGGCTTAGTGGGTCTGAACCATATCTTTTCCAGCTACTACTTACTGTTCTGTTACATGCAGTTGTAATAACTGCTAATGCTCCAGTATAGCTATAACTACACTCTTGTGCAGTTATAGCGCATAATAAGTCTAACTCGCTCTCTGTATATGTCCATGTTCCACCATTATAAGTGGTTCTTGAATCACCTCTTGTTGTGACTTGTTTTGTTCTGATCTCTACAATTTTGTCAACTGGCTCTTTTATAACCTTAGAAGAAACTTTTGTTTTTTCTATTTCTTCACCATTTTGATATTTAACCCTATATGTTACTTCTCTAATTCCATTTTCACCTTGTTGTACAACTCTATCTTGCTTTGTACCACTACCTGTTGTAACATCTCTTGTAATTGTTTCATAAGGTATCTCTTCTTCTTCAACAACTATTTTTTCTACTATTTTTGAATAATTGTTTAAGATATCTTCAGTAGTTACATCAGAAGATTTCTCTATATTTTCATAAACTTCAACCTCTTCTGACTCTTTTGATATTATTATTGTATTGTTATCTGATAATTCTTCACTTGTATCTGGTGTTACTTTTTCATCTTCTAATAATACAATATGGTTCTCGTCTAAAATATCTTTGACACTTGTCTTAGTAGTTAAAATGTTCATCTCATAACCACTTGATAAAACAATTTTAACATTGTTTACCTTGACATTACCTGCCATTACGCCAATGCTTAGCAAGAAAATAAGTATAATACTAATACATACTATCTTTCTCAGCGATATAGACGCTTTATCATTATTTTTCATACGAAATTTGTTCCCTCCTTTAAAAGCAACACATTTATTATACCATAATTACACTTCTATGTCAAATTTTGGCTAATCTTCCCAATTAATTGGTATAACTCGTATTTTTAAAATTAACATAATTTACAAAAATCTTGTAAGTACCTATACTACTATTATATGTTGCTTGTACAAAAAATATGACTAAAATTTTCACAAAATTTACATATATTTTTCATATTAGTTGTATAATATTTAATAGTATGATATTATATTTATATAATTTGATAATAAGGAGGAACGATCTTATGTGGCCATTATGGATCATACTTGGAATAATTGTAGTAATTATTATTGCACTAATTGCTATCTACAATAGTTTAGTAACTTTAAGACTTAGAGTCAAAAATGCTTGGAGTCAAATTGATGTTCAATTACAAAGAAGATTTGATTTAATTCCAAATTTAGTTGAAACTGTAAAAGGTTACATGGAGCATGAATCTGAGGTGTTAACAAGAGTTGCCGAATTACGTACATCTTGGTCAAATGCCAAAACAGTAGATGAGAAAGCAAAATTAGATAATCAATTATCAGAATCTTTAAAAACAATTATGGCAGTTGCAGAAAATTACCCAGATTTAAAAGCTAACCAAAACTTTAATGAGTTACAAACTGAACTTACTAACACAGAAAACAAAATATCTTATTCAAGACAATTCTATAATGATACTGTAACTAGATATAATACAAAACTTGAAGTTTTCCCTTCAAATATTGTAGCATCTATGTTCCATTTCACAGCAGAAGAATTATTTGAAGTAGATAACCAAGAAGCTAGAAAAAATGTAAAAGTAGATTTTAGCAAATAAGAAAACAATTTTGCCACACTCTTAAACGGTTTTTATCGTTTTAAAGTTGTGGCTCTTAATTTAAATTATATAGGAGAATGGTATTTAATTATGTATGAAGATATTCGAAATAATAAAATAAAGACTGGAGTTATAGTAACAATATTCTTAGTTGTGATAACTTTAATTGTTTACTATGTATGTATGGCTTTTGACCTAGGCATAGTTTCTATATTTATAGCAATGGCATTTTCTATTGGTACTTCTTGGGCTTCATATTACTATAGTGACAAAATAGTACTTTCAATTAATAAAGCCCATCCAGCTAATCAAGAGCAATACGCTAAATTGAATAATATACTAGGTGGTTTAATGGTTGCATCTGGCTTGCAACATAGACCTAAATTATATGTTGTAGATGATCCTCAGCCAAATGCTTTTGCAACAGGAAGGAATCCAGAAAATGCAGTTATATGCGTTACAACAGGACTTTTAGAAAAGATGGATTATTATGAACTAGAGGGAGTTGTTGCACATGAACTATCACATATAAAGAATTATGATATTCGTCTTTCTGCTGTTGTAAGTGTAATGGTCGGATTTATTGTAATACTTGCAGACTGGGTTAGTAGAGCATTATTTTGGGGATTCGGAGACAGAGATAACGACTCAAAAAGTGGTAATCCAATATTAATGTTAATTGGTTTAATCTGTTTAATTCTTGCACCAATTTTTGGTCAATTAATGCAACTTGCACTATCAAGGAGAAGAGAATTTTTGGCTGATGCTAGTGCAGTAGAGCTTACAAGAAATCCTGATGGGATGATTTCTGCTTTGCAAAAACTTGATTCAGATCCAAATGAATTGAAGACTGCAAATAATTCAACAGCACATATGTATATAGTAAGTCCATTTAAAGCAAATGCTAAAGATGGTAAGAAAAGAAAAACTAGCCTATTTTCTACCCACCCATCAATAGATGATAGAATTGAAGCTATTAGGAATTTAAAATAGGTTTGAATTCAAACCTATTTTACAAATTAATTTCAAAAATTTTGCAAGCATTTCTATAAGTTGCCTTTGCAATTTCATCAACTGATATACCTTTAACACTAGCAATTTTCTCTGCAATAAATTTTACATTTCTTGAGTCATTTCTTTTACCCCTATTTGGTTCTGGTGATAAATATGGGCTATCTGTTTCTATTAGCATCCTATCTAATGGACACATATCTATTATCTCATTTGCATTTTTAGAATTTTTAAATGTGACAGGTCCTGCAAAAGATATATAAAATCCAAGTTTAAGAGCTTCTTTCACTAATTCTCTGTTTAATGGACAACAATGGAATACTCCATGTTTAACAACTTGGTTTTTCTTTAAAATTTCTAATGTATCCATTACAGCATCTCTTGTGTGAATTACAATTGGCAGATTCATAGAATTTGCAATTTCAATTTGTTTAATAAATGCATTTTTTTGTAATTCAATATTATCCGTATTCCAATAATAATCTAATCCTATTTCTCCAATTGCGACTATCTTTTTGCTATTCTTATTTTCTTCTAAAAATTTGACTAGCTCGCTTAGCTCTAGTCCTAAGCTCTTTTCATTATCTGGTATATCATTAGGAGAAATGCCTGAAATAGTATACATCCAATCATATTTCTCTGCTATTTTTAGAGCAAATTTTGAAGCTTCTAAACTATAACCTGCATTAATCACTTTTGTTACACCAGCTTCAAATATTTGCTTGATAACTAATTCTCTGTCAGTATCAAATTTTTCATCATTATAATGTGCATGTGAATCAAATAGTTCCATAATTCTTCCTTTTCATGATTTATTTAGTTTTTCAAATTCTCTTCAAATATTGCTACAGCACTTGCTACAGCATATTCTTTTATATGAGAGATACTTATATCTATGTTTATAAGTTTAATATCTGCAGTTTTATTGATGTTTTCGATTAGTTTGTCCACATTTATTTCAGGTTTTCCACTTTCATCATTTAATATTTCTATGTCTTTCCATAATGCATCCTCTCTACCTGAAATATATTTTGACATTGCTTTAAATACTGCCTCTTTTGCTGCAAACCTAGCTGCAAAATGCTGATATTTCATAATATCAGATTTATTACAATACTGTATTTCGTCCTCTGTATAAATTCTATTTAAGAAGCCATTTCCCATATCGTCAATGGCTTCTTTTATTCTTTCTACTTCAATTATATCAATTCCCGTTGTAATTTTCATTTTGTACATCCTCTCATTTCATGCTTGCAATAATAATAGTAAATATATTTATAATTAAAATTGTAACTACAACTACTAGAGTTATTATGTTATTTTTATTTAACTGTTCTACATTATGCTTTTTATATGTTATATCATACTCACTTTTAATTTTTAAATACATGGAGTTAATATCCAAGTTCTCTATCCAGCAAGTCTCTAATGTTTTTCCGAACTCTTCATTCGTTATATCTTGTATCCATATTTTTTTTGTAAAATCTAACAATCCCTTCTCTGCTTTTTTAAACTTCTTTTTAAATTCATAATTTAATTTATTTAAAAAGATTTTTTTATATAATGTTAATAAATATGTATATAAATATTCACTTTCAAATTTTTGCGGTACTAGCGTAAAGTTTGAAGGATTTATATTAGATGTAAATAATACTGTACTTGTTGCAGTAAATCCATATTTTAAGTACTGGTTCTTGTATACCAGTTTTCTATTTTCACTCTCTACAATACTATACTCATCATTTATTATCTGTGAATTGGCTGGTAATGTTGAGCGGTATTTTTCAAATAAGCTATTTAAATCATTATCATTTGTATTTTCATTCCAATCCTTTTGATCTATACATGAATATGAATATACAAAAAATTTATCATTTCCTATATTAGCTTTTTTTGAAATATTATCATTCCCTGTAATTTCTTTAATTAAAATAGAAATATCTTTCACATCTTTAAATGCGTTGGATTGTATTTTAATATTTTCATATTCTTTTAGGTTATATGCAATTGAATTTACTTCTCTAAATTTATAATTAAAATTTAGTACATCTGAAAAACTATCCGTATTCTCCAAATTTGTTTTAAACAATAGGAAGCAGATTCCAGTTCTATAACAGATTATTTTTATTTCTGATATTTCAAAAAATATTCCATTATTTGTTTCTACTTTTCCCTGCAGACTTTCTGGTAATTCATAATTAAATACATTACACTCATGTTCAGATAGTAAAGTAGATTGAACAGTTGTATCTAATCTCTCAAAATCCTTTATTCCTTTTGGTTCCATGTCAAAGGACCAAAACATAAAGTCTCTAATAGTTGGTAAAAAGTATGTATATAAATGAATGTCTTTACGTTTATCAAAAAACCTTACTTTACATTTTTTATTTCTTAGCAGTCTCTGTAAATAATTTTTATATTTTTCTTCTTCAATTACATATGGATAAATAAAATATGTATATTGATATTTCGTCATTAGTTCCATTATTTAATTCATTCCTTGTACAATTAATTTAGATTTTTATAAAGGATTTACCTATAAACCTTGCTTACAAGATAATATAATTCTGGTTGAAAAATAGCAACTATTTTTCAACCAATTATATTCTTATATTTTATTTGTCAGTAAAATAGTATAAATTCAAATCTTGTCCTAAATGCCATTTGCCAATAAATTCTATCAAAACATTGTTTTCTAAATTATATGAAGGTGATACTGCAATTTGACCTCTTGAATCTACTGCCCCCCATAATCCATTTTGTTTTACACTTGCATAGCCATAGTCATTTTGTTCTGTTGCATCATCATAAATGTAGTTTACAACTACATTTCCATTTTTATCTACAAATCCATATTTTCCTTCTTCATTTCTACTTAAGAAGATAGTATTTGTATTTAGAACTTCATTACTACTTCTTTGTTCAAATCTGAAATTATAGTAATTGTATTGGTCATTTTCTCTAACCTTAATATATCCTTTATCTATATTAAGCTCTGAAATTATTACATTTGATAACCTTACATTGCAATCTGTGTCTAACAAATCTGATGTATAATCATCATTAGTTGCTTCATAGAAATTAGCATCACTTCTATATATAATGTTTGAGTAATTAAAATCTACTAATCTTTCTTTATTTGTATTAATTATTCCATATTTTGAATTGTTCTCTACTATATAATTATTGCCTGTGCCATATGTAATACTGTCATAATTAACACTTATAACGCTAGACCCGTCTGCTATTTGAACAACACCATATTTATCATCATTAACAACTATAGCATTTTCTCCGTTTACAGAAACTATATCCTCATACTCTCCATCTAAATATGCATTTCCTTCTGTATCTACTACTTTCCAAGCATTTCCTTCTTGTACGATATAGTATTTACCATTTCCATAAACATTTTTTATATCATCATATTCATTTTCTAGTGCAACAGTTCTTGTAAAATTAATTACACCACATTTTCCATTTTCGTCTGTAACAATATAACCTTCTTCATATCTATTTGAAATAGGTTCAATTGCTTCATATTGATTTTCTATTATGACTGAACCTACATTATCAAGTATTCCGTATTTGCCATCAACCTCTGTAAGTAAACTATTATCAACTCCTTTTAATGCGGTTATTGAGTCATATTGACACGCAACTAATTGAGTTCCATTAGTATCTATTATTCCATATTTTCCATCTTGAGACACTCTTAAAATTGAAGTAGCATACCATAGATTATTGCTTTCATCATAGTTCTCTATTGGCTCTACTAAATCGTAATTTGTAAATAATTCTTCATTTTTCTCGTTTAAAACTTTAGTTTCATATGTATTATTTGCATAATCTACATTTATCGTACATATAAACAATCCCTTTGAATTATCTGGTATAACAATATATTCGTCATATTCTGGGTTAATTATAATGTTTCCGCTAGAATCAATTACTCCCCATTTTTCATTTGTATATACTGGAAAATATCTTAATGCTACTGCTTTTGTTTGTAATTCGCTTTCGTTACTGAATAGCTTATTTATGCCTATAATGAACATAATTATTACAGCTATTGCTATAATTACCGCAAAAACTTTCTTCACATTAAGTTTCTGCTCTCCATCATATCTTTTTCCTCTACTCATATATAGGTACCTTTCCTTTCTTCAAGTCTTTTTTAGAGTATATATTTTGACACATATAATATATCATTTTTTGCGACCAATTACAACAAAATTATTAAGATTTCATAAAAAATACTCAAATAAGATATTTCTTGTTTGAGTATTTTTTTAATTCTATTTTTGTGTTACTTTAGCTACAATAACACTCATATCATCTTTTTGGTTTCCAAAATCATTGTCTATTGCTTCACCTATAATGATATCGGCAATTTTTTGTGCATCATTTACCTCTATGTCTTCTAACAAATATTTAAGCCATAAATGTTTATTTAAGTATTCCTTATTTGAGTCTATTACTCCATCTGTACACATTACTAAAATGTCTCCATCTTGCAAATCATAATCATAGACTACAAGGTCCACATCATTCAATATGCCAGTTGGAAGTGATACTGATTTTAATAATTGAACTTCTCTACCCCTTTTCACATAAGTAGGGCATGCTCCATTTTTAATAAACTCCATGTTTCCATTAAATAAGTCTAATATCTCGATATCTAGGGTTGCATACATATCTTCTTCTGTATTAGCAGATAAAGTAGAGTTTATTAATTTTAATGATACATCTTTTTCAAAACCTGCTGCTAACAATCTTTCTAGCATTTTCACTGCTATTTTACTACTTTTCATTGCTTCTGGTCCTGAGCCCATTCCGTCACTTAAGGCTAATAAATATTTACCATCTTGAAGTTTGATGTGTAAACTACTATCGCCAGATACAGGAGAGCCTGATTTTGTAGATTTTGCTATTCCTACTTGCAAATTAAACTTATCATCAGAAATATATGTAAATTTGCACATGCTTTTATTTAATCTTAGACCACACTCTTGATTTTGAATTATTATTTTCTGCTCTATAACTTTGCTAAGTATTTTACATATTTTCTTTATATCACATTCTGTTCCATCTGGATTTTCACATACATCTGTATATATATCTATAATATATCTACCAGAACTTTTTTCTTTTATTTCTATGTCTTTTACTTTTACTTCTTTTTGTTCAAGTAATTTTAAAATTTCTCTTTTTTTGTCAATAAATGTGTCTACTTCTTTTTCAATGTCTTCAGCCATTTTAGAAATGGCTTGTGATACTCCTTTTAGCTGCTCTGAAACATTTTTTTTGCTTTCATCAAGTTTTTTCTTCCAGATAAAATTAATTTTACTTACTTTATATGAATAATTTATTGCTTTTACAATCTTGTATAAATCTTCCTTAGCTTGCGTTTTTGTGTTATCGAAACCAACTATATAATTATTATTTTTCTCTAATATTTTAACCAGCTCTTTTTCTGTTATAATATCATTTTCTAATATGTGCTCAAAAATGTCTGTGATTAGTTTTTCCGTAGGATAATATATTTCTTCATATAACATATTATCTTCTAATTCTTCCAAATTTTTCTTAAGCTCTTCTTTAAATATATCTATATTTGTTTTTCCTTGTTCTTTTAAGTCCCTATCGCTAAGTATTGTTGCTGCAGCTGCATTATAGCTCTCTGCCATATCATATATTGTTTCAGACATACTGTTTAATTTATATATTGTATCTCTGTTTTCTTCTAAGTCCTTTTCAGTAACTTCTGGTAAAAGTTTTGTACTTCCTACCAAGTCCTCTATATTTATTTCAATATTCTTTGGTATCGCTAAAAGTCCAAGTGATGCAATTAATATTTCCTGAAATACAATAAGCTCTGCTGTATTTCCATTTGCAGCATAAGCAAGAACAACATTTCCTATTGTAAATCCAGCAATTACACCAATTCTACCAAATCTATTTAATAATCCTGCAATTAATCCTGATACTGCATATGCAGCTATCATCATCGGGTCTGTTCCGGTTACAATTCCGAAGGACCACCCCTATTGTAATACCACCTGTTGCACCTACCAACATTCCATTTTTCCAGCCAAGGACTAAAACTATTAATATACTAAGTACATTTTTTATTGAAAAACCAAAAACATCTAAATTTTCAAATACTGTTACTGTAATCGCTAATAATAGGCTTGTACCAATTACTTCCTCTATAGTAAATGCACGTTTTGTACCAAAATCAATAATCATTGTAATTGAATTTGCAAATATTTTGTAAAATACATAAGCAGTCATGGCAAGCATAATTCCACTTAGAAGTTCAAAAATATAAAAATCTCTAAAGAACATTGGTATAGCTTGTACAATTAGTACTGAAAAAAATAAATGTCCTCCTATCTTTCTCTTTTCATTTACATTATCTTGAATAATTGGTCTTACAAGTAATATGGATATAAAAAACGCTAGAGTAGTTAGAAAATATATGAGGAAATTTGTAAATCCAAACCCTATAAATGTTCCTATCAATGATAATACATACATTATGCCTATTGGTCTATTATTGCTTAACGCTCCAGCAATCATTGCTAAGCCAAAAGGAGATAATGAAATAATTAAACTATTATCACTAAAACCTACCATTGATATTAAAAACGTAATTATATATAGCATTATGTTTTCTTTTGCAAACAATTTTTTTAGCACATCTATTGTATTAACTTTTTTATTTTCTTCTTCATATTCATTTTGATTGTTCCTTGAATCTCTTGCTATATTTTGAAACATACCAATCACCTCTAAACTTTTTATTTATGCATTAAAGTTATCTTTCTATTGTTTTCATTTGTGTTAATAGCATTTTTAATGCTACTTAATTATAGTTCATCATAATATATTTTTTTGTCACATTTAATCCATAATATAAAAAAGTTTTTTACAAAATGTGATGTGCTTTTTATTATTATTTTCTTTTATAACATTTTATGCATATTATTTTATCGCAAAATAGCGTTTTTTTCAATAATTTTGTAAGAAAAAAGCACATATTTCTATGTGCTTTTTCTATATTTTAATCATATTAATTTTTATTTAGTTTTTTTCAAAACTTTTTTCTTTATTAATATAATTCCTGCAATTAAGATTACTGCTACTATAGCCCCTATTGCATAGTACATACGTACTTCACCAAATGGTGGTAATATAACTATTCTTTCAGCTACACTGCTGTCTAATTCTGAAGCATCATCTAATAATGGATCTTGGTTACCTACTACTGAGTAAGCCATTCTTCTACCATTTTCATTAGATGTTTTTGCAATTTCAACCATATTAGTATATGTCAAATCATCATCTGTATTCTCTGGTGTAATTAATTGTGATAATATTAATGTTTTGCTTACTTCTTCGCCTGGTCTTAGTGCTTCAGTATTGAAGTTTTCTGTTTGGATAATAGTATTAAATTGTGCTAAATTCTCTGTAAGTCTATCATTTACTAAATCTTCATTCATTAAGTCTTCAGCAGTTATTACCTGCCATCCATCAGTGCTATTTGCTTCATTGTTTGCTTCAAATTGTAAATTATTTTGTACATAATCTATTACTTGTTCTGTTGTTGTTGTAGATACATGTGCTCCTTCTGTATTTCCTCTATAATAGAAGTTTTTATAATCTCCATCTACATAATCTACTTCACCAACATTTGTAATTTTAATTGTGTATGTTATTTGAATTGTAGCACCATGCATTAATTCTTCATCCATTGTAAGCTGTATTAAACCTTTATCAGTCATGTTTACAATATCGTTGACACCATCTCTATCAGTTCTGAAGGAATATCTATGTCCATTTCCATAGTATTCTTTATACATTCCTATGGCATCTCCTTCTTGATAATAAGCATTATCACTTACACTGTCGTCTTCTGCATCTATTTTTTCTCTATCTATGCTATATTCTTCATGTTCTTGCCATATTGCATTATTTGCTGCTTCATTAATATCAAATAAGATATTATTATTTGCAAGTGTTACTTTAACATTTTCTATAGATTTATCAATTTCAAGTTGTGCTTTTGGTCTTTCTGTCAAGCCTAAATCTATGTTGTTTAAAGTATAATTGCTGTTATATTGGTTATCTCCTATATAGTCCTTACTTGAGTTAGATGAATTATTTAATGTGCTATTTATACCATCTGCCTGTTGTCTATCATACTCAAATTCAACTACTATGACACCAGTTTCTGCCGTCATATATGTTTCGTTCATAAGTTCTTGATATAGAGCTGCCATTTCTTCGTCAGTATATTCTGTTCCATTATAGCTTGGTCTCTCATATGGAGATGCTAATACCTCTGCTAAATGGTTTGTTATATCATCTCTACTATAGTTTATAACATCTTCTCTACCTTGAACTAATCTTACCGAATTTACTGGTCCTATAATGTTTATTCCTTCTCTGTTTGAAGTACTCCATATGTCTTTTGCATCTGAATAATTATATTCAGCACTATCTGATTTATATATATTATATCCAAATGTATCATTTGTTGGGTTAGCTTCTACTGGATTATATGTTGCAGTTACATTTTGTGTATCTGTATATACATAACCTTGATATCTGCCTAAAGTATCTGTAGCTCCCTGTTGTTCTATGCCATCTTGGTATGTTGTAGATTTGAAATCTTGTCCATTGTATGATACATCGTTACTTCCACCATTGTCTGTAGTAAGTGCTGTATATTGTGTATCTCCATAGTAGAATCTTATTACATAATCTCCTGGTATATAGCTTTCAAAACTATATCTACCATTTTCATCAGTAGTTGTTTCTTTCCAAATATATTCAGAACCATCTGTACATTTCTCTACTAATTGTACCGTAACTCCTGCAATTCCAATTTCATCCTCTTGTCTAATTCCATCACCAATAATTGCATCTTCTGAGCTTTCAGGATTTCCTACAGTTTCAGTTCTTTCATCTTCCCATACTGTACCATTTGCTCTTCTTATTGCGTCTTCATCTAAGAAGATTCTAATACTTGGTGCTCTATCTGTATCATCTTCGAAGTTTCTTTCATATCTTTCTCCAACAAGATCTGTTGCTATTAAGTTGCCTGGAGTAGAATCTCTATCTAACAATCCGGCAATATCGTTTGAATTCTTTACCACATTATTTGGTAATTCTGTACCATCTCTATAATATGTAGTATATCCATTGATTTCTGCTAAATTTTCCTTTGGATTACTTTCGTCATCTAATAGTACTTTATCTTGTGCATCTTTTTTTACTTCGAAAGTTAAGTAGATATATGCACTTTCTCCTGTTGCTAATTTCTTGTCCTTTAATCCACTTATATATAGATTTTCATATTGCTGTCCTAAATTTTTCTCATTACCATATTGGCTTCTTCCTTCACTTACTTGAGCATCTTTTGAATTAGTAATAAATGAAGTTGCTGATGTACTCTCTTCATCAATCACACTTTGAGATTGATTCATAAGGTCGTAATATTCATCACTGCTTATAGTTGTAGTTCTATTTCCTTCTGTTGCATATATTCCCCATGATAAGTTAGGCTTAAATATATAATCTGTGTCATAATAATCAACTACTTCTTGTATCTGTGACATAACACTCATAGATTGATTTCTAATAGTTAATTTATATGTAACATATACTTCAAGGTCTATCCCTGGATGTCCTAACTCAGCTGAATTATAATTATAATCTGTTGGGTAAAGCTCTCTATTATATCTTGTATTGTAGTAATTTTCATAATCGGACATTCTAACATTTATATCCCAATATGTATTGTTATCTTGTCCATTTCCATTGTTTACTCCGCCATCTTCCACTGCACGTTTATCATAATTATATATTACTGTTTTGTTATTAATCTTCAACGCTGCTTTATATACATCTTTTCTTAGTGATGCATCAAATTCTGGTCTTTTCCATAATCCCAGGTTTATATAATATTGACCTGGATAAATTGAACCATATGTTATACCATTTATTGTTGCAGAATTTATTAAGCCTTCTTCATCTATTATAAAATAGTCCAAAACAGAATATGTATCAACTCCTTGTGTAAAAGGTGAACCAGTATATGCTTGTATTTTACTATCTTCAATGAATTGTAACATTCTCCATATTTCACTGTTACCTCCAGCTATTTGAGAATATATGTTTAGCATTGCACTGTCATCTGGGAATTGTCCGTATCTTGCCATATACTCTTTAACTCTAGTAGATATCTCGCCCTCCATAAAGTAGCCTGTTTGCAATCCGCTTTCATTATATCCGAATCCATCTATTAATTGGATTCCTGTTTGATGATATAATCCATTTTCATCCATTGTATATCCCATCAAATCTTTTTGTGTATAAACTGAATTATAAGCTCCAACTACTCCTAATGAATTTGTAGAAATATAGTTATTTGGATATGCACCAATTGTTTTAAATATTTGGTCAAAAGTTAATCTCGAAATTTCAATTCCAGGCATTACTATTCCATTTGCTTCTGTTCCCTTAGATGTCATAGACCATAAACTACTATTATATAGACCTGCCGAAACCATCTCTTTAGCTGATGTAAAATTTCCGTTCCCTGTTGATAAATACTCTGTAGGCATGTAAGTTTGACCATCATATTCAAATACTACATAGTAATCTTCCATTGGGTTTAGGCCATTAAATTGATAATTTCCTCCTCCATCTGTATATGTAGGATTTAACATACCAATGCCATCTTCGTTTGGTAAAAGCCCTACAATTTCACCTTTTGTAGAATATAAAGTAACTTTTATATTTTGCAATGGTTTGTCAGCATCTGTAGAGCTAAGGCCATCTGCTATCATTTCTTTTCCTGCTAAACCATCTTCCCAAACATGTCCTCCTAAATTCATTGCAACATCAACTTGTTTCAATTCAATTTCATGTTCATAAACACTTCTTATAGCATCTACTGCCATTGCTGTTTGTTGTGGAGTTTCCTCTAAATAACAAGTGGTTTCGCATCCGGTAATGAACTAATTTTAGATATTCATCTAAGTTGTCAAAAATAAATAGATTATGAATATGCCTATTATATGTATGATTATGCGAATATCTTACTGTATATTTTGTACCCTTTAATTCCATATATTTTCCATTTGCTTGCATGTATTTAAATTTCACCTTTACTGAAAATGATGTAATTATACTTGAAGGGTTACTAGAACTTGTTCCACTATTAGGGTCATCAATCACTACTTGGAATTGTTGGTTTGGCTCTGGATATACTTGCTCAGTTCTATCTACTTTATAAACATCATCAGGTTCAAAATATTGTGGCTCCACCATGCTTCCGAATACTCCTGTGCTTGTATCTTGTAGAATTAAACCTTTTATTTCTATGTCATCTTCTATTAGTTGCCCCATGCTGTTATATCCCCTTACAGTTATTTCAGAGATACCACCAAATGCCACATTACCATAAATACCATTTATATAATCTATGGTAAAAGGACCAATTATATATTCTTTGTCTATTTTATTTACTCCAGCATATAAAGCACTTTCATCTGTTACATCTACAGGGGCTAATCCTCCTTCTGGTCTAACTTGTGAATCAAATTCTGCATAACTTAGTGCTTCTTGGTCATATGGAGAAGCTCCACCTCCAACTCCTTCAGAATCACCTTCGATTAGCCCTCCATCTGCAGTTCCTCCCTGGCTTGTTGATGAACCCTTTAAATTCCATATTGCTCTTTGTTTTTCTAGTGTCCATGTGTCTAAATCTGCAATGGTAACAATATATGCCATTGCTGGTGGCAAATCTTGTTCTCCACCAACTGGTTCAAACTCTGGAGGTGTCGTAGCTCCATCATATGGAGTGTCAGCACAATACTCGAAATCTGGGAGTCTTACTAAATTTGTTGGAGCATTCCATCTACAGTTCAACGTATATGTTTTTCCTTCTAACTCACGAGCTTCACTAAGTCTGATGTCATGTCTATAGCTAATATGAGCACCTGGATAAATACAATAAATTTCAAACCCATTATATAAAGGAACATATGTTGGCTCTCCTGTGTTCTCAATTGCTTCAAATGTACCCGTATTTACTCTATAAGAGTAGGTATCAGGATTCAATTCGCCTTCTACCAAGGTTCCCGGCTCTGGGATAGTTATTATATCGCCGTCAGCAGCTTTAGCTTCGTTCTTGGCAAAGTTAAATATAGCAAATCCTGTTAATAAGATTATGATTATTGCAAATCCAACCTTAAAGCTTTTAGATTTCATATTTATCCTCCTTTCTCTTAAACTTTTTTATTTAAAACATGTTTTTTTATCTCGAATATTCCGAAGCCTAATAGTGCAATTACTACTAATGCAATTGATGTGTACGTTATTATTCTACCAGTTACAATTCCAACAACTAAATCCGCTGTTGACATATCATCTTCTGCACTTGCTCCGTTTCCTGCAACTGAGTCAATGTCTTGTAAACCTTGTTCATTATAGTATTCGTATATTTCTGCACTATTACCTATTGTACCTAATATATCTTCTGTTATTTGTATACTAACTATTAATCTTACTGTTTTAGACTCACCCGGATTAATTACTTCGTTTTCTAAACTTGCATTATAAATATTTCCATTATCTGATAGATACCAATCTGTATTTAACTCTGTATTAAAGCTTACTTCTCTTGGTAAGTAATCAACTATTTTCTTTACATATCCAGGTACAGAACCTTCATTTGTTACTACTATGTTGTACTCAATAACGGCACTACTCTGACCTACGTTTCTACCTAAAACTTCAACCCTTGCGACACTTAAGTTGTTATGTTCTTGTACAATAGTTCCTATCGTTGGAGTTGTAAGTGTTATTTTATTTATATATTTATCTAATCTTAAATCAAATTTATTAGCTGCATAAAGTCCTATATCTATATCTCTTACGTTATCACCATCAATTGTTAATATGTCTGTAATACCTGCTATTCTTCTTTCTCCGTTAAATGTTATATTAATATCAATAGCATCAGAGTTAAACGCTTCATTTACACCTTCTGCTTGATATGTGGTTAAGCTATAATTTGATGAATCATATATAAATACCACTAAATATTCCCCATTAGGTAAATTATCGAATTGATAAGTTCCATTACTTGATGTTGTTGTTATTTTTTCTTCATTTGTATCTAAATCTCTAACTATTGAATTTCCCTCTTTATTTAGTAAAACAACTTGTATGTTTGATAAAGTTTGTTCCTCTGTAGTTCTTGTTCCGTCCATATTTGCGTCTATCCATGCAGTACCTGTTATTTTATATCTATTAATTGTTGGATCTGTGGTTTCTCCCCCTGGATTATGTATCTCAGGATTATATTCAATAATATTCGTTGCAGTATTTGTTTCAACAGTTTCAAAGTTATTAGCTGCTACAGAAAATTTCATGCTAACTTCCTTGTCATTTTCATCTGGTAATGCTTTAGCTTTGGTCATTACTTTTATATCAATGCTTTCTCCAATTTCCAATTGATTTATAGCCATTTCAATTCTATCACCTTTAAGAGTTGAAACTGCTTGTTCTTCTCCAGCATACATATAAGTAGCCTTTTCAAAATCCAATTCTGAAGGTAGCACTCCAGATATCTTTATTCCAGATATGATAGAAGCACCAACATTAGATATTTTAATGTTATATGTAATAATTTCTCCTTCTTTAACATATCTTGGTGTAGAGGTCAACTCTGAAATTTCCAATTTTATTGGCTTTGCTGCATATTCTGAAATGTTTGAATAGTGTTCTTCTGTACCATCTGCTCTTGCTGTAGCTATCATAGAGATTTGTCCGTCAAATTGTAAAACTTCTAGTTGTAGTTTAATAAATTTAGTTATACTTAATGTTCCTACATTTATTTGAACAGTATTTGATTCTTGATTATATGTAATCCCTTCACTTGTTTCTTCTTCATCAGACCATTTATCTTTAATAATACCATTATTAAATTTTATGCCTTCTGGTAATGCCATTGTTACCACCGTGTTTGCTAAATCTCCTTCAGCTGAAATATTTTTTAGATTTATTATATATTCCATCGTCTGACCATTATGAAGAGTAGCATCTTCTGGTATGTCACTTACTAAATTTATTGCAATTTTTCCGTCTAAAAGATTTATTACACATTCATTAGAAGGAATCTCTCCTGTAATGCCATCTGTAGCTACGAAAGCCTTATTTGTAATTGTTTTTGGGAATCTATTTGCATTTATAATGTCATCAATTTGTATTTCTTCCCCTTCATTTCCTTCAACTTCTACTATTGTAATCGTAGGTATGTATTCATCAAATTTTATATAATATGAAGCTAATGCACTTTCTCCTACATCAATATCCCCTATATCTATTGACATGGTTTCGTCTGATAGCTCGTAGAATCCATTTGAGATGGTATATTCAACAAATGTAGCAAATTCAGGTACTGGCACATTAACTCTTACATTTTCTGCAACTGTCTCTCCAATATTATTTACAGTAACCTTCATCTTTACAATTTGACCTTCTCTTACCACATCTGCTGTTGATTGTAATTCTGCCTCTAGCTCAGGGCCTTTGCCTGTTGTTAATCCAATTATTGCAGAAGCTTTGCTTTCTCCTACTGCACCTATTTCTGAATTATTTGTATAATATACTTTATACATACCAAATGCACTATTATTTGTACTTAAGTTTTCTGGTATTGCTAAATCATATGAAAATGCAATTCTTCCTCCTGCTGCTAATTTATAGTCTGTATTGAATACTACCATGTATGATTTAGAAGTAGTTGTTGAAGTTTCACTCCATCCATTGCTAGAATCACTTAAGTCCTTGCTTGCATTTTGATTATCAGAATAATATATTTTATAATTTGTTGCTTCAATTCCTGAAATTACTAAGCCTGAAGATAGTGGAATTGTAAAATTAGATCCCATATCTTTGTCAGAATCTATTACTTTATTTTCTTGTGCTGGAATTCTTCCTAATATTACAATACTGTTTATATCATTTGGATAGTTATTAATTATTGTTCCGCTCATTGTTGCGGTTCTTGCATCAGAATATGTATCAATTTCAACAGTTTTTGGCTCATCAGATATTGATAAAATATCTGGCTCACCAGCTTTATAGTTGCTAATTCCAGTCGCTGTTGTTATTCCACTTGGTGCCACATAGTTTATAGTTTGCTCTATTGTTCCAGTTGCTTTTGTTGCGACATCATTTTCATTGGTATACCTCATAGTAATTTTAGCTGTACCACTTGGTGTTAACGTAGAAACTGTTATATCAGTATTTAATATAATTATTGCGCCTTTGTATTCTGCATCAATTGCATATTCTGTTTGAGTTCCTTCTAATTCTACATTTATAACTTGACGTCCACTTTCTTCTCCTACTGTAGCACTCTTTACTTTTAATCCATTGTCTAATACAAGATTTGTACTGTTTAATGTAACCTTTTCCACGTTTGCTGGGAAGGTTATTTTTAAAGTTGGATTTTTAAATAATGCATTATATACACTTGATGTATTAAGAATTGCTCTTATTTCTACATTTTCATTTTCAAGAACTGTTGTAAGGTCAGTCCTATTTATTTCTAATTCAACCTTTGTCTCTGGCTCTTTTAACAAGGTTTGTGTTGATGCTTCAAAAGTTGTTGTATTTGTTTTTCCTTGTAAACTTGCACTTAGTTTTACGAAATCTTTCATTTGATCTTTTGAGTATCCAATATTTCCTTTTAGAGCCTTTATAATATTAATTTCTATTTGTCCCTCTGTTATAGGGGCTGTGGTTATAATATCTAAACTGTTAGAATTCTCTGAACTAATATCCAATACATACATACCATCTGTTAGTTGTGTGTCCTTGTTTATTTGTCCTAATTCTGTTCCACTAATGTCTTTTATTGTGATAACTCCATCTTCACCCAGCATTTTATTAAATAACTCTTGACTGATTTCTACCCTTTTATTGTATGCATAATTTGTGTCAGAAACATTTGTAGAGCCTTCTGAAGCTTCTTCAGTTAAGAATTTATCATAAGCTTGTATGAATTCTACTGTTGTCACTAAATTTGCAGCATTGATTGTTGCAGTATATTTTGAATAGTATTCAGTCTCTACTTTTGCATCTGTATCAAAATTAGAATAGATATATCCTTTACTAATATCATCTGGTAATTCCACTTTAAAATCTGTTATAGCTCCAGCTTGTTCTTCATATTGAATTGGGGTAGTTAATGTAGTGGTTAATAATGTTTCTTCCCCATTATATACACTCATATTAGGTATTACTGTTATTGTACTATCAATTCCATTTGCATTTGCATAATTGTAAATTTCTTGTCCTTCAAAAATATAGTTTACTAAATACTCATCAGAAGCATTCTTCTTCCAAGAAACTTCTTCTACATTATTTGTTGTTTTTATAGAAAGTTTACCTGCTTCTGCATCATAACTATAATTACTGTTTGTA
Organism: uncultured Clostridia bacterium; assembly: GCA_944392505.1. Classification (GTDB taxonomy): domain Bacteria; phylum Bacillota; class Clostridia; order TANB77; family CAG-508; genus CALXVA01. The sequence continues at coordinate 36,128 of CALXWU010000001.1, forward strand.
AAGTCTAATCCATTATCTTTTCCATTTGTTGCTGCTGTATAAGTTGCAAGTACAGTTACTGAAGTAGGTTTAACATTGTTTATTGTTGGAACAGTTATTTCAATATTTGTATTTTTTATTGGAAGTATATTATCTTTAACTTTAGAATTTATCTTTGTCTGAAGTATTACACCATAATTTCCATTGGTTGCATATGGTATAAACTTGGTGGCTTCTACTGTAGCTTCAACCTCAGCAGTATTTTTCCAAGAAATCTTATTTGTTACTTCTTTAGTAATTTCTCTTTCTCTTCCTTGTCCATCCATATATGTACCAGTAAACTTAGTTAGAGTCTCTTTATTGAAATAATCCTCTGATATACTTTCCTTTTCTAATATCTCAATTGGAAGTTCAAATGTAACTGTCGTTCCATTTGTTATTCTGTTTAATAATATTCTATTATTTTCTCTATCTATACTCTGGATATTTGAATTCGTAACATCTTCAGATATTTTAAAGTTAGTATTTTGAAGTTCTATTATTCCATTTTCCAAATAGCCTGCATTATTTACCTTAATTTGAACATATAGTTTTGCATCACTATCTCCCACATCAAATGTTGCGATATGTGTTTCTCCCTCAAAATATGCATTAAATTCTACATTGTCATGATTTGTTTCAGATGTTTGTTCATTTAGTTCTTCATCACTTAATGCCAATGCTATAGTATATTCTCCAAGAATAACAAGGTTAGCACTCACTAAAATTAGTACCAAAATTAATGCAATAGCTTTCTTTAATAGTTTACTCATAATAACCTCCATCTAAATTCAACATATACATATATTATACGACAATTTTGTTGTGTTTTCAAGCCTTTCCATGTTTTTCCTAAGCTTTTTATGTCTGTTTTCGATCTTACACATAATTTCGACAATATAATATATTATACGATACTATTTTAACATCTTTTTTTATCATTGCAACTTCCAAATTTATTCTGTCTTTAGAGTTATACTATTTTTGTTTACGGAAGGTCAAAATAAAGAGAAATATTAAAATTATATTACATTTTCATTACAATTTTACAGAAGTAACTTTTTTTATTTTTTTGAATATTATATTATAGTTTTTTACATATATTATATTGAGGTGAATAATTTATGAATAATAATAACAATATGAACATGGCTCAACTAATGGCAATGCTTTCAAAAATGGATAAAAAAGATTTAGAACAAGGTTTAAACAAAGTAAGCCAAATGCTGAAATCTAAAGATGCAGATGCAATTATAGATGAGATTAAGAAAAATAAATAAATTTTTAAAATGGAGGAATTTGTATGAGTGAAGCAGATATGAGTAATTTAATGAATCAAATAAATTCCATGTTACAAAATAACGAAATTCCGGATGATATAAAAAACATGATTAACAATTTTAAAAATTCCTCTAGTTCCCCTAAAAATGAAAAGGATGATAAAAACTCTGATACTTCTGGCTCTTCTAGCCCAGAAATTGATATAAATACAATTTTGAAAATGAAGCAAATAATTGATTCAATGAATTCCAACAAAGATGACCCAAGAGCTAATCTTTTAATGTCTTTAAAACCTTATTTAAAAGAAAGCAGAAAAAAGAAAGTAGATCAATATGTAAAGCTTTTTGGGCTAGGTAAAGCATTTGAAACGTTTAACTTTCTAGGTGGTGAAAATAAAAATGATGTATAGTTTGCCTTTTTATCCACATTTTCCACCTAGACGCTATAGCTATTATCCACATATTGTTAACACCAATACAAGTGTCACTCCAAATATGAAAAAGAGTGGCAATTCAGGTAATAGCCATTATAATAATACTTATAAAAAAAATGTACCAAATCATTTTACTAATTATTCAAAAAATACAAGTAACAAAAAAGCCAATAAACCTACGGAAACTAAAGTTTCTCCCGAAAAAGATGATACCATATTTGAAATTTTTGGTATCAAATTACATTCTGATGATATACTTCTCATTTGTTTAATTTTCTTCTTATTTAAAGAAGGAGTACAAGACGAATATTTATTCATATCTTTAATTTTACTATTACTATCTTAGTTTGCTTTTGATGAGTTGATTTTACTCCAGAATCAACTCATCTTTATCATTAATATACGCAGAGGTCTTTATTTTTTTTATTTCTTCATTATCTCTTTCAATTTCCTTTACTTTATCTGCAATTCTTATTTGTACCGCTTCTATTTCTGATGCTTCAATTATTGCATCTTTATTTCCTTTTGCTCCTGCATGTGCCAACCCTCTTAGTACTCCTAAAATCACAATATTCTCACCTGCTATTACTTCAGCTCCAGCATTTACGTCTCCAATAATTACTAAGCTTCCTTCGAATTCAATTCTTTGTCCTGATCTTAAAGAACCTTTATGGAATTTTGTTTCTGAGGTTGCAACCTCTTTATAAAATGTTTTTTTGATTCCATGTAAGCCTAATACTTTAGGGCTATCAAATTCTACTTGGACATCAATGAATTTCTTTATGATAGCTTGTATCTCATCCATTTCCTTATTTTTTAAAACTTTTCCAGTGATTAATATTGGTGTCTTATCTTCTTTATACAAATTTTTCAGTTCTATGATTTTTCTCCTTAGCTCAGATACAATCTCCTTTTGTTCAGCATTTTCTTCGATTTTGATTGCTACTTGATTTTTTTTGATACTAATACTTATACAACTGCTCATAAATATTCCAATCCTCTCTTAATATACTTTACAGCTACAAAGCAACACCATTTATAATGTTCTTTATCTAACACTTTCTATGCTTGAACTTGCATTTTTATCTTCTGTTACTTTTTCCGAGTTCATTCCGAAGTATTCTTCCATTATTGCTTTGGCAACTCCTGCTGTATATCCTCCTGAGCCGTGCCTTTTCTACAAATACTACTACTGCAATCTCAGGATTTTCATATGGTGCAAAGCCTACAAACCAGCCATGAGCTTCTCCCTCAATTCCTGTTTGTGCAGAACCTGTTTTTCCTGCAATATCTATATCAAAATCTGAGAAAGTAGAATAAGCTGTTCCCCCTGATTCACTTGTAACTCCTTTCATCCCTGCTCTGATTGCATCAAGATTCTCTTTAGAAATATCAAGATCTTCTTTTACCTCATTTTCTGTTCCGATGGTCTCTTTTGTATGGCTCTCGATTTCTTCTTTTGATACTTCTGTTCCGTCCGGATTAATAATGGATTTAATTAAAGTTACATCTACGTTTTTTCCACCATTTGCAACCATACTGATATATCTTGCCATTTGTATTGGAGTGAAATTATTATAACTCTGTCCTATTGCTGCAGATAATGTGTCTGATATATACCATCCATTTCCTCTACTTTCTGCATATTCTCTAGAAGCAACTGTTCCTCTTTCTTCTCCTAATAACTCAATTCCAGTTCTTTTTCCTAAACCGTAATATCCTGCATATTCTGCTATTGTATCAATTCCTAATCTATATCCTAAATCATAGAAGAAGTAATTGCAAGAATATTTTATAGCTTGTGTCAGATTTAAATAACCATGTCCTACTCCATAACTTCTATAATACCAACACGCTTGTCTATCTCCATATGGATATATTCCATTGTCGTTTATTAAGGTTGAAGTAGTTATCTCACCTGTATCTAGACCTGCAGATGCAACCACCATTTTAAAGGTTGAACCTGGCGCATATACTCCACTTATAGCTCTATTCATATATTTTCCAGAGCCATCATCTTGCGTGTATTCTTCTGCATATCTTCCTGGATTATAATCTGGATAACTAGCCATAGCCAATACTTCTCCAGTATTTACATTCATAACAACTACTGCTCCGGCGTCTGCATCATATTTCTCTCCATATTCTCCAGCTGCTATATCTTTAATATTTTGTTCTAGTGCATCTTCTGCAACTTTTTGTAAATTTGCATCTATTGTCAGTATAATATCTGACCCCGCTATTGCCTCTTCTGAGATATATTCACTCGTTATAGCTCCATCTACTGTCATATCAACTTGTTTTACACCATCTGTTCCCTTTAGATATTCTTCAAAAACCTTTTGTATTCCATCTTTTCCAATTATATCATCATTTCTGTATGTGTCTTTTCTAGTTTCATATTCCTCAGCACTTATTGCTCCAACATATCCAAGAACATGAGATGCTAAGCTGCCTGAAGTGTATGAAACAATAGGCTCAGTAACGACATTCATTCCAGATAATTTTGCATTTTGTTCTCTAATTTGTACAGCAGATGTATTACTAATATCTCTTGCTATAATTACAGATTTTGTGTTACTATATCCATTTCTGGTTATTTCATATCTAACAGCCATAATCTTTCTAGCAGATTCATTGTCATTCTCTGATATTTCGTATTTTTCTTTTAATGTATTAAAAACTTGTTCAGCATTTGCATTTTCATCTATATTGTTATTATTCTTCCAAGCTTTTTGTTCATCTTCACTGTCCATTGTAAATTCAAAAGGTTCAACTTCTATTGGTAAATTATCAACAAATTCATCTTTATTTGCTTCCAAAATTTCTACGAATCTTTTAATAGAATTGTTAAGTTCCTCATCATTTACTTTAGTACTATATATCTCTACACTATAACCTGTTTCAGTTCGTACAAGCTCTATTCCCATTCTATCTTTAATATTTCCTCTTGCTGCTCTTACTACACTTTCTCTAGTTAGACGTGAATTTGAGGTTTCCCTATATTCTTCTCCATGAACTATTTGTAGATTAAACAATTGAATAAGTAAAATAATTCCTATTATGTATATAATTGTAGTAAGTATATTATATCTAATTCTATCATTTGGTTCTTTATTCTCTTTCAATTGCTCACCACCTCTTAAAAATATCTTGTAAGTATATTTTTGGTTTTAAATACCTCTTCTAGTGCATGTCCTAATCTTTGGATTAATGAATATATAACAATTGCAATTAAGATATTATAAATTACTTCTATTAATAATATTTTTATAAAAGCTAAGATTTCTACACTTGTCCCTAATGCTATTATATTAAATATGTAGCACCCAACCTCGTATATTACTGTACTTCCAGCAATCATTAGCATTATTGTAATTCTACTTTCTTTTGAGAAATTTTTATCAAGATATTCTCCTAAAAGTCCTATAATACCAAGCATTATTCCTGATATTCCTATTTGCCTACCAATAACAATATCTAAATAAACTCCAAAGAGTACTCCTAATATTAATCCCAATTTTTTACCTGCAAATAGTCCAATAAATAGTAGGTAGATCACAAATAGATTTGGTTTTACTCCAGCGATAGTAAACCATGTAAAAAAATTGGCTTGTAGAAAATATATGATTAAAAAAGCTAATACTAATAATAATATTGATCCTGCTTTTTTCAAGTTTACTAATCTCCCTTTCTGATTTTTTAGTTATCGTCTTGACGTTTGGAAAAGAATTAAATTTTCCCGCCTTCTACTCACTTACGCTATTAGTAATGACCAGCACAGTATTTAACTTATTAAAATCTACTGCTGTATCTACTAACGCATATCTATCTGTGATATTGCTGGTGTTTATAACTTCTCTAATTGTTCCAATATGTATTCCTTTTGGATATATGCCTCCAATTCCTGAGGTTTCTATACTATCTCCTTCAAGAACAACTGCATCAGTAGGAATAAAAGTAGCTCTTAAGGTAGATTTACTTTCTAAAGTTCCTTGAACTACTATGCTATCATCTGTTGTACTCATTTTAGCAGTTACAGCAGAGGCTGTATCTACAATGGTTTGAACTTTAGCTGTATGGTTTGTTACTGATATTATATGTCCAACTAATCCACTATCAGCAATTACAGTCATATCAGTTTTTATTCCATCCTCAGAACCCACATTAATAACAATTGTGCTACTATAATTGCTTATATCTCTATTTATTACATCTGCTGGAATTGCATTATAATCAGCATACTTGTCTTTCAAATTAACATATTCTTTTAGGGTTTCATTTTCCGCTTTTATTATTTCTAATTCTCTAAGAGACTGCTCTAACTCACTATTTTTCTGTTTTAATTCTTCATTTTCTGCTTTTAATGTATCCATATCTGCAAAAAAAGCATCATTTCCAGATATTTTATTTTTTAAATAAGTAAAACCATTTTGAATAGGCATGACAAATACATTACATATATCTTGTAAATATGTAAGCTGATTTACATTGCTATTTGTAAAAATAACTAATAATACTATAATTATGATAGTTATAACTACACCTACAATTCCACGCTTTTTGGTCTTATACATATTAGGCTACTTCCTCTTTCTTGAATTTATTAAAACTGTTTTTAATCTTTCTAGATCTTCTAAGGTTTTTCCTGTACCTTTAACAACACAGTCTAATGGACTCTCTGCTACATAAACTGGCATTTCTGTTCTTTCTGCAATAAGCTTATCTAAATTTTTTATTAAAGCTCCTCCACCAGCAAGCACTATACCTTTTTCCATAATATCTGCTGATAACTCTGGTGGTGTTCTTTCTAAAGTTTGCCTTATAACATCAACTATTTTATCAATTGATTCTCTCATTGCTTCTTCTACTTGAGCTGATGTAATATTAGTTGTTTGTGGGAGACCAGTTGATAAATCTCTTCCGCTAATTTCCATAGTTAACTCTGTAAGTAGCGGCATAGCACATCCTATTTCTTTCTTTATTTGCTCTGCAGTTGTATCTCCTATTGCAAGGTTCATGTCTCTTTTTACATAATTTACAATATCCTCATCAAGTTCATCACCAGCAATTCTAATAGAATTGCTAACAACAACTCCCCCTAAAGATATTACCGCTACTTCTGTTGTACCTCCACCAATGTCTACAATTATACTTCCACTTGGTTCTGCGACTTCAAGTCCTGCTCCTATCGCAGCCGCCATAGGTTCTTCAATAAGGTATACCTCTTTTGCTCCAGCTTGCAAAATTGCCTCTTCAACAGCTCTTTCTTCTACTTCCGTAATGCCTGATGGTACTCCAACAACTACTCTTGGTTTTCCTATATTATATCTTTGGCATATCTTATGAATTATATTTTTTAGCATTAATTGTGTAGCTGTAAAGTCAGCTATAACCCCATCTTTCATTGGTCTTATAGCTTTTATATTCTCAGGTGTTCTTCCTAGCATCTCTTTTGCCTCATGACCAGTTGCAAGTATTTTCTGTGCCTTTCTATCAATAGCAACTACTGATGGTTCATTTAGAACAATTCCCTTTCCTTTCAATGTAACAAGAATATTTGCTGTTCCTAAATCTATTCCAATATCTTTTGAACCCAAACCAAATAATCTCATTAAAATAACCCCTCTCCAATATTAAATATTATTTATTAAGTAAAATATGCTTTCAAATTTGTAATCTCCTATCACAATATGATCCAACAATTCTATTCCCATTATTTTTGACGCTTGTACCAATCTTTCTGTAAATTCAAAATCGCTTTTACTTGGTGTTGGATCTCCACTAGGATGATTATGTACTAAAATAATCTTTGGTGCTCCTAATTTGATAGCTTCTTGTAATACATCTTTTGGTTTTAATATTGCAGAATTGGTCCCTCCATAACATACATCTACAATTTTTACTATAGTATTTTTAGAATTAAGAATTATAGCCTTTACTATTTCTCTTTTCTCAAATCTCATTTCATCTGTAAGTAAATCTGCTACATCTTTTGGTGAATTAATCTGTACTTGACTAGTATCTATGGGCTTAGACATTCTTTTTGTTAATTCACATATAGCTTTTAATTGAAGTGCTTTTACCTTGCCTATTCCCTTAATACTCATAAATTCTTCTATAGATATGTTCTGCAAAAATCTTAAGTTGTTTTCTCCGTTCTTTTCTAAAGTTAAAATTTTTTGTGCAATGCTTACACTACTTTCATTTCTGGTACCACTTTTAATAATTATTGCAATTAATTCTGCATTTGATAGTGATCTTTCTCCATACATTTCTAGCTTTTCGTATGGTCGTTCTGATATAGGAAGCTCTTTCATTTTCATAGTAATCAATTCCTTTCTATAAGCCCCCTATATTCTTGCATTATATAAACACCATAAAATTTATACTTTTCTGTAAATAAATATAGCAAGAATCATACCAATAATACTAGCAATATTTATTTTAAACATTAATCCAAAAGTCAAGGTTACGACTTGTAAATCTAGAGTTATTGGATTTGATATTCCAAATTCTTGTCCATATGATAACCACCATAAAAAGTCAACACTTGAAGCAAGTTGTCCTAATAGTCCCCCTACTACTAATCCACATAATATAAACAATATAAGTATCCATACATTTTTTTCTCTTGTTGCCATATTTATTATATCCTCCTCTTTTGCATATATTCATATTTTTATACTATTGTATTATATATTGTATATTGAATTTTTTCAAGATTTTCAGGAAAGTTTTTCTATTTATTTTTTATTAAATATATGTTAAAATAATTTTATTAAAATCCCTTTTATTTTATTTGCTTTTGTGATATATTTATTGTTACATTTTTTTAAATATAAAATATAATATTATAATAGCAAAATAATTAGAATTTATTGGAGGACATTTTTTAATGAAATTTGAAAAACTTGGTGAAAATAAAATAAGGATAACTTTATCAATGCACGACTTAGAAGAAAAAAACATAAATTTTCATGATTTCATGTCAAACTCTCTTGAAAGCCAAGATTTATTTATAGATATGCTTGAAGAAGCAGAAGAAAAAATTGGATTTAAGACTAGAGATTGTAGAGTAAAAATAGAAGCATTAGCTATGACTGAAGACGATTTTGTATTTACCGTTACAAAAGTTCTTCCAGATACTAATAAAAAACGTTTATATGCTTCTCCTAGGAAAAAACCTAAATATAAAAGAAAATCATCAACTATACATAGAACAAATTTAATTTATAAATTTAGCACCTTTGATGATTATTGTAATTTTATTGAATTCCTAGTACATAATAATCTAACTGATGCAACGAAAGTTTCAGAAAAAATATATGTTTATTTATATAATAATTCATACTATCTCGTACTATGCAATTTAAATACTGAATATAAAAATATTACTAAGTTTTATACCGGAATAACTGAATTTGGTTCATATGTCATGGAACCAGATATATTTGTTAGCAAATTAAATGAATCTGGCAAATTGTTTATAAAAAACAATGCATTTAGGAAGAGCTTAAATTACTTTTCAAAAAAACAAATTTCAAACTAAATTTCAAATTAAAATTTACAAGGTATAAATAAAAACACCATCAAGTATTATATAATAGCTTATGGTGTTTTTATTTAATTATTATCAATATAAATTCAATTCTATTTGTCCTGCTTGTTATTAATATACATAATTTTGCGGATTATATGTAATTCCGTTTTTTCTAACTTCTAAATGTAAGTGATTACCTGTAGAATTACCTGTAGATCCTACTTTGGCAATTACTTCACCTTGACTTACACTTTGACCTGCTGAGACAAGTAAAGAGCTACAATGTGCATATAGAGTAGTCACTCCATTTCCATGAGAAATTACTACATAATTTCCAAAACCATCTCCGGCATTTCCAGAATACGTTACTACTCCTGCAGCACAAGCTTTTATTGGAGTTCCGTATGGTGCAGATATATCTAATCCTGCATGAGTATGATCTCTAACACTATCATTACTTCCATATCTTGAAGTTATCACTCCTGATACAGGATTGATTAAACTTATTCCTAAACTTACATTTCCATATGAATTACCTGTGCTATAATTTGAAGCAGGTGCTGATGAATATGCGACTGTCTGTACTACTACTTTCTCTTCATATAATTCTGATACACATTCTTCAACAGAAGTAAATTCCTTAAGTTTTTTTCCATATTTTTCGATAATTCCCAATTCATCTTGGTTGGCACTATCTTTTTCTTCCAGCTGATCTATTACTTCCTCTGCATCTTTAAATGAAGCTAGGTAAACTTTTTCTTCTTTGTCTTCTGTTATAGCATAGTACCTATAATATGGAGTTCCATTTTCTGTAACTTTAGCATAAATTTCATCATCATTCATTTCTACATCTTTTTTTAAAAGACACAATTCATAGGTTGGCATTGCATCAATTTGAATAAATGCTATGTTTTCTTCTTCATTCTCAGAGGTGTAACTGTTTATTCGTTCTTGTAATGCACTTTTATTTGATGTGTATCCTATCACTTCTCCATTTAAGCTTACTTCATATGTTGGATTGTAAAACAATACAACTAATCCTATTAAAATTATAGCAGATAAAAATGCTAATATTATAAGTTTTATTGATTTTCTAGTAGTTATTGCAACTTTTTTTAATATATTAATGGTAAACATTCCTTTCTGAACATATTTTTTACAATGATATTTTATATTAAAAAAAGATTTTAAACAATTGTAAAATATGTTTAAAATCTTTATATATTTTAATTTTATTTCTAAAATCTTAAGATTTCTTTCGATTTCTTCCTTTTTCTTTAATATTTATTGCACTTCTGTTTTTACAGTCTGTATTTCCGTAACGGTTGCAGGTTGTGCTGGTTTATAATATCCTTTTGCTTGAGCAGTTTTAAAAAGTTCATATTGGAAGCTTTCATCATTGTTTCTAATTTGTTGTAAAGTTTGTCTTAATTGCATATTTTCTGTTTCAGAAATCGCAGTTTGATATGAGCCTAAACTCGCTTTAACACCTGCCAAAATATCATTTACCATAGTTTTTTCATCCATAAATTATACCTCCTAATTAATTATTTAAAAAAGACATCAATTTTTGTTTCGTGTTTAAACTGTCCTGTGCTGCCTTAGTAAACATTTGCTTTATTTGTGGATCTACGGCTTGAGATGCATATGTGTTTAATTTTTGATATGAAGTTTCATGTGATCCTATGAAATGTCTTAAATTTTGTAATTCTACTTGACTAAGATTTGCCATTTTAAATCATTCCTTTCATAATTTTTCTATTGTTATTATGATTCAAATCTTAATTTTTTATACAAAATTTTTTAAATCACTTCTAAGTTTGCGAATTTCGCCATTAACCTTTTATGTCCAGCCTTGTCAAATGATATGTCTAGTTTATAGTCTTCTCCTTCTTCTTCAATCTTATTAATTATTCCTTCTCCAAATTTTTTATGATAAATTCGTTGTCCTTCCTTATATTTAGATATATCAAATTCAGTATTTTCCTTTTTAGCATTTAATGAGTTTAAAAAGCTTTCTGCGCTTTTAAATTGGAAGCCTTTTTTAGTATTTTGCAGTTTATTGTAGTCAAAATCATTTTCTAAATTCTTTCCAGATTTGTAATTAATTCCATTACCTATTACAGATGTTGCAGCAACATAACCCCTAGTTTCATTAGTATCATTAAGCTTATATGATTTTACTTTAGAACTTGTACCATATTCCCATTTGTATTGGCTGTCATTAAAATCATCACTATTATCATCTAGCTTATCAAATCCATCCAATAATTCTGATGGTATTTCATTAACAAATCTTGATACAGCATTATAGCTTGTTGAGCCAAAAATTGTTCTCTTCTTAGAACAAGTTAGATACAAATATTGTTTTGCCCTAGTAATACCAACATAGAATAATCTTCTCTCTTCTTCTAGTTCTTTTGGCTCTCCAATAGATTTATTACCTGGGAAAATACCTTCTTCAAGTCCTACTAAAAATACTACAGGAAATTCTAATCCCTTAGCACTATGCAATGTCATAAGAGTTACAGAATCTTCTGAATCTTCCATTCCATCAATATCACTACTTAATGTAATTCCTTCCAAGAAATCAGCTAACGTATTCTCAGCTTCCTCCTCTTCAAATTCAATCGCAACTGTTAAAAATTCTTCAAGATTTTCTATCCTTGACTCAGCTTCTGTTGTATTTTCTATTTCTAATGCTTTTACATACCCAGTCTTATTTAATGTTTCTTTTATAAGTTCTGAAATGCTTAATTCTTCAATTTTACTTCTTAAATATTCAATAGTTTCAATAAATTCAGTGGCATTTGCTTTTACTCTGTTTAGTCCATACTCATCTGCATGCTTAATAATATCAAACATAGAAAGCCCAGTTTTTTCAGAAATCTCTTGAATATTGTCTATACTAGTTTTTCCTATTCCTCTTTTAGGTTCATTTATTATTCTCTTTAAAGAAATGTTATCAGAAAAATTATATATCAATCTTAAATATGAAATTATGTCTTTAATTTCTTTTCTTTCATAGAATTTTAGTCCACCTAAAATTTTATATGGTATTCCTTCCCTTCTCAGTATTTCCTCTATTGCTCTTGATTGTGAGTTCATTCTATATAAAACTGTAAAATCTGAATACTTAAAATATTCTTCTCTTCTCAAGTGATTTATTTCTTCTACTATAAATCTTCCTTCATCATATTCATCATCTGCTCTATGAATTATAGGTAAGCTTCCTTCATCATTTTCTGTCCATAACTTTTTTTCATATTTATTTTCATTATGCTTTATGACACTATTTGCTGCCTTTAAAATATTTCCCGTGCATCTATAGTTTTGTTCTAATTTTACTATTTTAGTACCAGGAAAATCTTTTTCAAAATTTAAAATATTTGTAATATCTGCTCCCCTGAAACTGTATATACCTTGGTCATTATCTCCTACAACTGTTATGTTTCCATATTTTGATGCTAAAAGTGTAACTAGAGTAAATTGTGCTTTGTTTGTATCTTGGTATTCATCTACCAGCACATATTGAAATTTATTAGTATAATAGTCTAAAACATCTTCATTTTGTTCAAGAATTTTAATTGTAAAATTAATAATATCATCAAAATCTATTGCATTATTCTCTTTTAGTCTTTGCTGATATAGTTCATATATTCTACCAATTATTTCTTTTCTATAATCTCCAGCATATTTTGTTTGATATGCTTTTGGCTCTAGCATTTCATTTTTTGCATTACTAATTTCTGATAAAACGCTTCTATCCGTAAACATTTTGTCATCAATTTTAAGTGTTTTCATACACTCTTTTATTAATGTTCTCTGATCTGTTGTATCAAATATTAAAAATGAATGTTCAAATCCTAATCTATCAATATATTTCCTAAGTATTCGTACACAAATAGAATGGAATGTTCCTATCCACATATCTTTTGCAGCTTCTCCTACTAATTTTTCTACTCTTTCTTTCATCTCATTTGCTGCTTTGTTAGTAAATGTTATAGCTAAAATATTCCATGGTTTTATATACTTTTCTTTCATTAAATACGCTATTTTATGTGTTAAGACTTTTGTCTTTCCACTTCCTGCACCAGCTATTACCAAACATGGTCCTTCTGTAGCTAATACCGCTTCTTTTTGTCTGTCATTTAAACCTTCTATTAATTCTTGCATTTATTTTCTCCTTCTTTAGATTACATTGATTCGCAATATATTTTTTATTCGTTCTGCATTGTATTTTTTCATTTATTAATCAAATTCATTGCTTTCACATTATACACTAAAACAAACCAATGTTCAATACCATCGGTTTGTTTTTTTATATATTCATTGCAAAAACTCCAATTATAAATCCTAGTAAGTTTCCTATTGCAGTCATCCTTCCATGATATAATTTATTTGACTCTGGCGTAAGCTCCCCAGAAACTATGTATATCATTGCTCCTGCTGCAAAAGCTAAACATATTGATATAACTTTTTGTGATATTCCACCAACAATGCTACCCAAAAAAGCTCCTAATCCCGTTGTTAACCCTGATAATACAACATAGTATATAACTTTAGATACTTTCATTCCTCCATTTTTCATAGGTACTGCCATAGATATTCCTTCTGGTTGATTCTAAAGTAGACAGTTATAATGTTAATTATCTTCTTGTCAAGTTATTTTGTCCTGTCG
>CALXWU010000002.1 GCA_944392505.1 uncultured Clostridia bacterium
ATATGGAATTTAATGAAGAAGAATCATATACAATAGTAGGTTCTACAGAAGTTGACTTGAGTCAGAACAAGATTTCAAATGAATCTCCAATAGGAGTTGCTTTAATGGGAGCAAAAAAAGGTCAAGTGGTAGAAGCCCAAGCACCTGCAGGTGTTATTAAATATAAGATTATTTCAATCGCAAAATAGGTAGGTGAAACATGCACAACTTACTTATAAAAAGATTAGAAGAATCAGAAAAATTTATTGAACTTATGAAGGAAATAAAAATGAAAAAAACCCCGATAAATATATCGGGGTTAGTATTCGTGGGAAAATCTCATATGATTTCAACCATAAGTGAAAATGTTAAAAACCCATTATGTGTAATAACATATAATGAGATTCAGGCTAAAAATTTAGTGAGAGATTTAAGATGCTTTACTGAAAATGTTGAATATTTCGGCAAAAGAGAAATCGCTTCATATGACTATATTTCAGAAAGCAAGGATTTGCCATATGCGAGAATAGATGTTTTAAATAAAATATATAATAAAGAAGCAAAAATAGTTGTTACAACAGTTGAAGCTTTAATGCAGGGCATGATACCAAAAGATGTTTTATACAAAAATGTAATCACCTTTAGTGTAGGAAATCTGTTTGAAGGTACTGGATTTTCAGGAAAAAAGAATTTAAATAATTTGAAACAGTTGTTGCTTTTATTAGGATATGAAAGAAATGACATGGTGGAGAATAGAGGGCAATTCAGCATTAGAGGTGGAATAGTAGATATAGGGCTTAGTGAAAAGACTGGTGTTAGAATTGAATTCTGGGGTGATGAGGTAGATTCTATAAGATATTTTAGTATTGCCTCACAAAGAACAACTGAAATGACCGATAAAATAAGAATATTCCCAGCTCATGAATATGTATTAGAGTATGAGGTGGAAGACAATATATTACCAGAATATTCTAAAGTAGTTTTACCAGTAGTCAACAATATAAAAGAAAATTGTATACAAAATGTGAATAAATCAAATATAGAAGCAGATATTGAAGCAATACAAAATGGGGAATTTTTAAGCAAAATAGATAAATATTTTAATGAATTCTATTCTAAAAAAAGTAGTTTTTTAGAATATTTATCAAGTGATACTTTAATATGCGTGGATGAAAATTTAAAAATTAATCAAAGAATAGAAAACATATTAATAGAGAATAATAATTTAATAAAATCCTTAGTAGAAAGATCTAGATTTATCCCAGAGGGAATTGCAAATGTAAGTGATTTTAATAGACAAGAATGGAATAATATATATGAAGATAAACCAACTATTTATTTAGAAGAAAATAATAGTAGCAATGTAAATAAATTTGAGTTTAATTATAGAGAAATAAACTTTTTCAAAAGCGAATTAGATTTACTTATAGACGACATAAAAAAATGGCAAAATGAGAAAAAAGAAATTGTAGTTTTAGCAGGAAATAAAGAAAATGCAGAAAGAATAAATAAGCTGTTTGAGGAGAAAAATATAAATGCAACTAGCAAGGTCTGTCCCCAAAACGACAACTTTGTCGCTTGGGGGACTGTCCCTAAAACGACAATTTTGGTTGGACCTACGACGACAACTGGGTTTGAGTGTTATGATTTGAATTTGGTTGTTATTAATATGGCAGAGGCTTTTGAGGGAACGGCTAAAAAGAAGAAAACTAGTAGTACATTTAAACAGGGAGAGAAAATTGTTTTTGCAGATTTAAAACCAGGCGATTTTGTGGTACATAGAACTCATGGTATAGGTGAATTTGTTGGAGTAAATACTATAGAGGCAGATGGAGTTACAAAGGACTATATAAAAATTAAGTATAGAAATGATGATATGCTTTATGTTCCAACCAACAATTTAGACAATGTTAGAAAATATATTGGTGGAGGAGATACTGCTCCAAGGTTAAATAAGCTTGGAAGTAAAGAATGGAGTAACACAAAATCAAAGGTAAAGAATAATTTAAGAGAAGTTGCAAAAGATTTAATTGAACTATATGCTAAAAGGCAGAAAATTAAAGGATTTGCTTTTTCGAAAGATACTGATTGGCAAAACCAATTTGAAGAAGAGTTTCCATATCAAGAAACTGATGATCAATTAAGATGTATAGAAGAAGTAAAAAAAGATATGGAACTTCCTAGACCTATGGATAGGCTATTATGTGGAGATGTTGGTTATGGAAAAACAGAAGTGGCTATAAGGGCTGCATTTAAGGCTGTTATGGATCATAAACAAGTGGCATACTTAGTTCCAACCACCGTTTTAGCAAGTCAGCAATATGATAGTTTTAAAAAAAGAATGGAAAATTTTGCGATAAATGTGGAATTATTGAATAGATTTAGGACCCAAAAAGAGCAAAATGAAGTTGTAAAAAAGCTAAAGCTTGGAGAAACTGATGTTGTAATTGGTACACATAGATTACTTAGTGAAGATGTAGAATTTAAAGATTTAGGGCTTCTTATCATAGATGAAGAGCATAGATTTGGAGTTAAGGATAAAGAAAAAATAAAAAAATTAAAAACCAGTGTAGATGTGCTAACAATGACAGCAACACCAATACCTAGAACTCTTCATATGTCTATCTTAGGAGTACGTGATATGTCTGTAATATATGAGCCACCACAAAATAGACGACCAGTTCAAACTTATGTGTTAGAATATGATACAGAAGTGGTAAAAGAGGCAATTACGAAAGAGTTAGAAAGAAACGGACAAGTATTTTATTTATACAATAACGTAGAAAATATCGCAAGGAAAGCCTTAGATATAGCTGAATTAGTTCCAGAGGCAAAAGTGGAATTTGCACATGGAAAAATGACAGGTAGAGAACTTGAAGACATCATGGAACGATTTGTAAATGGAGAAATTAATGTACTTGTTTGTACTACAATCTTGGAATCTGGAATTGATATACCAAATGCTAATACAATTATTGTAGAAAATGCAGACAGACTAGGCTTAGCACAGCTATATCAAATAAGAGGAAGAGTAGGAAGAAGCGATAAGCAGGCATATGCATATATAACATATAAAAGGGATAAACTACTTTCTGAAGTTGCAGATAAAAGGTTAAAGGCAATCCGTGAATTTACCGAATTTGGTTCAGGTTTTAAAATTGCAATGAGAGACTTGGAAATAAGAGGGGCAGGAAGCTTACTTGGAGAAATACAACATGGACATATGGAACAAGTTGGGTATGATACATATTGCAATTTATTAGACCAAGTTGTAAAAGAAATGCAAGGTATAGAAATAGAAGAAGAACCAGAAATTCAGATAGATATAAATATCTCAAGTTATATACCAGATAGCTATATAGATAATAGTAGTCAAAAAATTGAGATATATCAAAATATTGCTTTATGTAGAACAGAAGAAGATATACAAAATGTAATAGATGAAATTATTGATAGATATGGAGTAATGCCAAAAGAATTGGAAAACTTAATAGAGGTAGCTAGAATAAAAGAATTATGTAGAGAAGCTGGGGTAATTAAAATATCTGAGAAGAAAAATATGCTTACTAATTCAAATAATATAGTTTTCTATTATGATAAAAATAAATATGATCCTGAAATAGTTGATAGATTAATAAAGAAATATGGGAATGATGTAAAATTCTCAGCTGGAATAGAACCATATGTAACTTTAAAAATAGGCAATTTAAAGGATGAGAAGTTGGTAGAAAAAATAAAAGAATTTTTAGGTGAAGGAGAAAAAAATGCAAGTAATTTCAAGCAAGGATAACGATATTATCAAGAATATTAAGAAGCTTAAAGAGAAGAAGTATAGAGATTTAGAAAATAGCTATATTGTTGAAGGCTTAAAAATGATAAAAGAAGCTATAGAAGAAAAAGCAAATATCAAACAAATTGTAATTTGTGAAGAGTGTATACATGATGGTGAACTAGATAAAGATACTTTATATGAAATTGCAAAATATAATTTGATTTATGTTACAAAAAAGGTTTTTGACCAGATTACTGAAGTAAAGACTCCTCAAGGGATTATTGCTGTAATTGAAAAGAAAGAGACAAATGCAAGTGATATTCGAGCCATAGATTATTCGCAAGACATTATTATAGCTTTAGACGATTTGCAAGATCCAGGTAATTTGGGAACAATTTTAAGAACTGTTGATAGTGCTAATTTAAATCAAATTATACTTTCTAAAAATTGTGCAGATCCATATAATCCTAAGGTAGTACGTTCTACAATGGGAGCTATTTTTAGAGTTAATATTATACAAGTAGAAAATTTGAAAGAAGAGTTAGAAAATCTAAAAAATAATGATTTTGATATTATGGTAACTTCTCTTGATACGCAAAAAAGTATATATGATGTGAATTACAATAAAAAGGTGATTGTAATAGGAAATGAAGCAAATGGTGTTTCAAAAGAGGTACAAGATATAGCAGATGAAAAAGTAAAAATTCCAATGCTTGGGAAAACTGAAAGTCTAAATGCATCTGTAGCTACAGGTATTATTATATATGAATATGTTAGAAGGAGAACAAATGAAATTATTAATTCAAAGGGTTAAAAATGCAAAAGTTGATGTTGACGGTAAAACAGTTGGAAGTGTAGAAAAAGGATTTTTAGTGTTGATAGGGGTTACACATACAGATACTAAAGAAATAGCAGATTATTTAGTAAAGAAACTATGCAATTTGCGTGTGTTTGAAGATGAAAATGATAAAATGAATTTGAGTTTAAAAGATGTTGATGGAAAGTTGCTTATTGTATCACAATTTACTCTTTACGCAGATTGTACAGGAGGAAATAGACCATCTTTCATAAATGCAGCGAAACCTGAAATGGCAAATGAGCTATATGAGTACTTTTGCACAAAATGTGCAGAAACCGGAATTGAGGTTCAAAAGGGAATATTTGGAGCAGATATGAAGGTAAGCCTTCTTAATGAGGGTCCAGTAACTATAATAATGGAAAAGTAAAAGTTGTAAAAATCAATAAAATATAGTATACTATTTATTGTCAATATGAGAGGGAAAAATAGATTAGTAAAAAAATACTGTATCTATGAAATATCATATTTGAAAGAAGAAAGGAATAAAAAAATGTATAGAGATCATAATTGTGGAGAATTAAATATAAAAAATGTAGGAGAAACAGTATTAGTTGCTGGGTGGATTCAAAAAATAAGAAATTTGGGCTCAATGAGCTTTGTTGATTTGCGTGACCAATTTGGAATTACACAAATAGTAATTGCAAATAATAATGAATTATTAGAAAAAGCCAAAGAATTAGTTACAGAATGTGTAATAAGCGTAAGTGGCAAAGTAGTAGAAAGAAGTAATAAAAATACTAAAATTCCTACAGGAGAAATTGAAATAGAAGCTGAAGAGATTAATGTATTAGGTAAATGTAAAAATGTTTTACCTTTTGAAGTTAATTCAGAAAAAATTGGGGAAGCAAGAGAAGATTTAAGACTAGAATATAGATTTTTAGATTTAAGAAATGATAAATTACATAAAAATATTTTATTACGTTCAGCAATAATGAAAACTTTAAGAAGAAAAATGGACGAATTAGGTTTCACAGAAATTCAAACACCAATTTTAGCTAATTCATCACCAGAAGGAGCAAGAGACTATTTAGTTCCAAGTAGATTACATCCGGGTGAATTTTATGCACTACCACAAGCACCACAACAATTTAAACAACTTCTTATGGTTTCAGGATTTGATAAATATTATCAAATAGCTCCATGCTTTAGAGATGAAGATCCTAGAGCTGATAGAGCTCCTGGTGAATTTTATCAATTAGATTTTGAGATGAGTTTTGCTGAACAAGAAGATGTATTTAATGTACTAGAAGAAATCTTTACAACTGTATTCAAAGAACATACAACCTGGGAAGTTGATGAAGCACCATTTAAGAGAATTCCATATAGAGAGGCAATGGAAAAATACGGAATAGATAAACCGGATTTAAGAAATCCTTTGATAATCCAAGATGCAACAGAGTTGTTTAAAGATACAGAATTTAATGCTTTTAAAGAAAAAACGGTTAAAATAATTGTTGTTCCAGAAGGCGCAAGTCAAGGAAGGAAATTTTTTGATAGCATGACAGAGTTTGCAAAAGAAGAAACTGGAGCAAATGGATTAGCATGGGTAAAAGTAGAAGCAGAAGGATATACAGGCGGAATTGCAAAATTCATAACTGATGATGTGAAAAAAGGCTTAGAACAAGAATATAATGTAAAATTAAATGATGCAATATTCTTTATAGCAGATGAACTACAAAAAGCACAAAAAATAGCTGGACAAGTTAGAATTGAATTAGGCAAAAGACTTGATTTATTAGAAAAAAATGTGTATAGCTTCTGCTTTATAACAGATTTCCCAATGTATGAATTATCTGATGAAGGAACTATAGATTTTAACCATAATCCATTTTCAATGCCACAAGGAGGAAGAGAAGCGTTAGAGAATAAGGATCCTTTAGAAATATTAGCATACCAATATGATGTTGTATGTAATGGGTACGAGATGGCATCAGGTGCTGTTAGAAATCATGATCCAGAACTAATGGTTAAGGCTTTTGAAATAGCTGGTTATAGTGAAAAAGAAGTAGAAACTAGATTTGGTGCTTTATATAATGCCTTCCAATATGGAACACCACCACATGCCGGAGCAGCACCAGGATTAGATAGAATGGTAATGCTTATTGCGGATTCAGACAATATTAGAGAAGTAATAGCATTCCCTAAAAATAAAAAAGCAAGAGATCTACTTATGAGATCGCCAAGTACAGTTACAGACAAGCAATTAGAAGATGTACATATAAAAGTGGATATAAAAGAAAAATAAGAGGATTTTATCTTACGCTTTACATACAAACATTCTAAATTTAAATTATAATTCGAGGTGAAAAAATGGAATATAGATATAAACCAAGTGGAGTTTGCTCAAGAGAAATGATAATAGAACTAGATGGAAATACCATAAAAAAGCTAACGATAGTTGGTGGATGTGATGGAAACACTAAAGGTATTTCAAAGCTAGTTGTTGGAATGAATATAAATGATGTAATAGAAAGACTAAAAGGAATACAATGCGGAATGAAGGGAACATCTTGCCCTGATCAGTTAGCAAAGGCTTTACTAGAATTGAAAGAAAAAGAACATATTGCTTAATTTTTAAATGAATTATGCTTACAAAATTTAATATGTTTAACAAAAGGGACAACCTCACTTACGAAAATATTTAATGAGGAGTGTCCCTATAATTTAAAAAATTTGACCAAAGGGAGAGTTCTTAAAATTTAAAAATGGAGGAAGAATGAAAGAAAGAGTATTATTAGGAATGAGTGGCGGAGTAGATAGTTCTGTTTCAGCTGTATTACTTCAAAAGCAAGGCTATGAAGTAATTGGCTTAACTATGAAATTATGGGAGGAAGATGATAGAGCTGTTGTAGATGCAAAAAATGTATGCAAAAAATTGGGAATAGAACATTATGTAGTTGATCTACAAAAGGAATTTAAAGAAAAAGTTGTAGAAAATTTTATATGTACATATATGTGTGGCAAGACTCCAAATCCATGTGTTGAATGTAATAAATTTATAAAGTTCGGAGAATTCTATAATCTGGCTAGAAAATATAGTTGTAAATATATTGCAACTGGTCATTATGCAAAAATTGTTTTTTCTCAAGAATATAATCAATATATATTATGCAAATCAAATGCAAAATTAAAAGATCAAACCTACTTCTTGTATGGTATAAATAGAAAAATATTGCCATATATATTATTTCCTCTATCTGATTTTGAAGATAAAGATGAGATTAGAGATATTGCATTAGAGGTAGGATTAGAAGTTGCTAAAAAGAAAGATAGTCAAGAAATATGTTTTGTACAAAATGATGATTATATAGAATTTTTACAACAACATGGAGATAACCAATTCAACCAAAAGCAAGGAAACATAGTATTAAAAAATGGAGAAATACTTGGCGGACATTTAGGAATAATAAATTACACAATTGGACAAAGAAAAGGTCTTGGCATTTCATATAAAGAACCACTTTATGTAATAAAATTAAATAGGGAGACAAATGAGGTCGTCGTAGGTCCAGAAGAAGAATTATATAGCAAAACTCTAAAAGCAAATGAACTGAATTTCTTATTGAATATGAATTTAGAAAAAGAAATAGAAATTGAGGCTAAAGTAAGATATAGAGCTAAACCTGCAAAAGCCATTTTGCGTTTGGAAAATGATATTGCAACAATAGAATTCGCCGAAAAGCAAAGAGCAATAACACCAGGTCAATCTGTCGTATTTTATTTAAATGACATTGTACTAGGTGGAGGAAAAATAATCTGAACAAATTTTCGTAAAAATATTGATTTATTATTAAATTAATGATAAAATATTTGCATAATTAAAATGAGGTGATTATATGTCGAAAAATGATTCTGAGAAAGAAACACTTGAAGCATTAATTACACAAATAAATGGACTATTAACCGAAATAAAACATGAACAAAAAAATATGCAAAAACAAATGATAGACAATCATAAAGTAAACATGCAGAAATTTGCTAAACTGATTGAATACAACAAAATTGCCGATATGACAAACACAGTATTTGAAAAGAGAATAGCAAGTATAGAAAAATTGCTTTATGAAGTGTTTAAAAGCTAAATAAAGTAGGATACCTAAATTGATTAAGGTATCCTACTTTATAGATTTAGAAGATTATTTGTGTTCATATAAGTCTTTTAAAGAACTTACCATATTATATACCATAGTATTTGCTTCTGGAGGCAATTGCTGCAATATTTTTAAAATTCTATTAGAAACTGAAGAATTACTTTTATTTCCAAATAAAATATAATCAGAAGAAGCACCAGTTGTATTACAAATATTTGTTAAAGTATTAAGGCTAATAGATTTTTCTCCGCGTTCCACTTGAGATAAAAATACTTCAGAAATATTTAATTTTTCAGCAAAGGAACATCTGCTTAACTTCATACCTTCTCGTATACTTCTTATTCTGCTACCAATTTCTAAATTATTTTTCATAAAGCCCCCCAAAATTTAAATATTCATTGTATCTATTATAATAATATCGAATTAAAAAATTTGTCGAAAAAAGTAACAAAGACAAAAATAATTCTGTAAGTATTATATAATGTATTCTATAGACATCAATAAACAAACAAGGTAAGAAAAATGTATACAGTGAAGGTAAAATATGATATAAATAGATATATAAATGGAATAAATTATATAAATAAATGGAACAATTAATATTGAAAGGAGGAAACAATATATGGGAAAATGTGATATAGAAGAAGAACTAAGAATGTTAGATAAAATATATAATATAAGAGAAGAAGAAATTAATATAAATGATGCAGAACTTAGAAACAAATTAAATGAAGTAACTTTAGATGAAATCAAAAATTATATAGAAAATAATATGGATAATAAGGAAAACCAAGAGAATATTTTAAAAAAATTAGATTTATTAATAGAAAAATATGAAATAAAAATGGCTAACTACCTAGAAAAAGGATATAAACAAGGATTTAAAGATACCGTTAATCTAATTTTAGAGTGCATGAAAAATAAATAAAATTTACAAAGTCGGAACTGATGACAAGATAAGTATCATCAGTTTTTATATGGAAAAATTAATTCTTCCATCTTGCTTTAATAGTTCTTTTAATATATAATACTTCAAAGAAAAAAGTATATAGTATATATTAGTTTTTTAGATATAAAATTATCTTCAAATATAGATAAAAGAGAGGAAAAGTAGATGAAAAAAGGTTTCAGATTTTATATGGCTCTATGGGGAGCAAAAACAGGTACAGTTTTATTAAAACTTCTTAGAAGAAATGCTACATTTTTTCCGGGTAAATTTGCACTTAAAATTTGCCCTGATTTTATAGGTAAAATAGACAAGCCTAAAACAATAATAGCAGTAACTGGAACTAATGGTAAAACAACGGTATGCAACATGCTAGAAGACATTTTAAAAGATAACGATTATGTGTTTATAGATAACAAATATGGTTCAAACATTGATGCCGGAGTTGCCACAACTTTAATTTCTGGGGTAACCTTTATGGGGAAATCTAAAAATGATTTAGCCGTTTTGGAAGTGGACGAAAGAAGTGCACCTAAGATTTATCCATATTTAACGCCTACATATTTAGTTTGTACCAATTTGTTTAGGGATTCGCTTATGAGAAATGCACATACAGAGTTTATATCAGGAATTCTTACTAAATATATTCCAAAAGCTACTACCCTTATTCTAAATGGTGATGATTTAATTACAAGTAATATAGCACCAGAAAATAAAAGAATATATTTTGGAATTGATAGATTAGATACTGATCTTGATAAATGCGAAAATATTGCGAGAGATATAATTGTATGTCCAAAATGTAATAGTAAACTAGAATATGAATATGTAAGATATAATCATATTGGAAAAGCTCATTGCCCAAAATGTGATTTCAGATCTCCAGATATAGATTATTTGGCTACTAATTTGGATTTAAAGAATATGAAATTAACTTTAAAAAATGGAAATTTAGAAGAAGAATATGATTTAATAAGTGATAACATTATAAACATATATAATATTGTTACTGTAATAACTGTTCTAAAGCAAATAGGCTTAACCCAAAAGCAAATAAATGCTTCTATGAAAAAATTAAAAATAGTTGATACTAGATATAGTGAAGAAGTAGTAGATGGAATAAAAATTATAACTCACTTATCAAAAGGAATGAATCCTATTGCATGTTCAAGAGTTTTTGATTATGTACGAAAATATGAAGGTGATAAAGCAGTAATATTACTGTTAGATGATTTACATGAGGCTGCAAATGGAAGTGAAAACATTGCCTGGCAATATGACACAGATTATGAATTTTTAAAGGATGAAAGCATAAAGCAAATTATAGTGGCAGGTGCGAGATATCTGGATGATTATGTTAGACTTCAAATAGCAGGCATAGATAAAAAGATCATGGTATGTAAAAGAGATGAACTATCAGCAGTAGATGGATTAAAGCTAGAAGGGATAAAAACTGTCTTTATATTACACGATTTATATTCTATGGAATTGAAAGAAGCTGTTAAGAAGAAGGTTGAAGTTATGATTAAGAATAGAGCTACAGAACAGGAGGAAAAGGTTGAAAATGAATAATATAAAAGTAGAAATACTGTTTCCTGAATTTTGTAATCTTTTTGGTGATATGTATAATATGAAATACCTAAAAATGTGCTTGCCTAATGCGGAATTTATCGAGACTGCATTAGATGAAATACCTGCATTTGTAAATGAAGATGTCAATTTGATTTATTTAGGACCAATGACAGAAAAAACGCAAGAAAAAGTAATAGCAAGACTTTTTCCATATAAACATAGAATAGAAGAATTGATAAATAAAAATGTTGTATTTTTATTCACCGGAAATGCACTTGAAGTATTAGGAAAATACATAGAAAATGAAGATGGCTCAAAAATAGAAGGCTTAGGTATTTTTGAGGTATATAGTCAAAGAGATATGATGCATAGACATAATAGTTATTTAATTGGAAAGTATGAAGATATTGAAGTACTAGGCTTTAAAAGTCAATTTACTATGATGTATGGAGATAATTCAGCTTCATATTTCCTAGAGGTAGAAAAAGGAATTGGAATAAATAAAGAGAGCAAATTGGAAGGAATAAAGAAGAATAACTTTATTGGAACATACCTTATAGGACCAATTCTAATATTAAATCCACTATTTACAAAAAAAGTATTAGAAATGATTGGAGTAGAGCCAAATATAGCACTAGAAGAAGATACGATGGCAGCATATGAGGCAAGATTAAAAGAATTGAGAAAGTTATAAAAACAATAACTATTGAAAAAATATATAAAATATGATATATATTATTCATAAAATGGAGAAATTTGAAAATCAAATTTTAAATAGCAAACAAAGAAATGAAGGTATAATGTGAAAAACATAAAAGAATATAATTTAGATGAGCTAAAAAATGAAATAGAAGCATTAGGAGAAAAAAAGTATAGAGCAGAGCAAATCTTTAAATGGATCTATGTAGATAAAGTAAAAGAATTTGATGAAATGACTAATTTATCACTAGATTTAAGAGAAAAGCTAAAACAAAACTATACCATATGCAATTTTAAAATTTTAAAAAAGCAAGAATCTGTAGATGGAACTAAAAAGTACTTGTTTGATGTATTAGATGGAAATGCAATAGAAACAGTACTTATGCAATATCATCATGGCAAAACAATATGTGTTTCATCACAAATTGGTTGCAAAATGGGCTGCAAATTTTGTGCTTCTACTGGAATAAAATTTATACGCAACCTTACAAGTGGAGAAATTGTGGAACAAGTACTTGCAGTAGAACAAGATATTGGAGATAAAATATCTAATATAGTGTTTATGGGAATTGGAGAGCCTTTTGATAATTATGATAATGTCATGAAAGCTATAAAAATTTTGAACAATCAAAAAGGCTTAAACATAGGAGCAAGACATATTAGTATATCTACCAGCGGAATTGTGCCAATGATATATAAATTCGCAGATGAAGAAGGGCAATGTACTTTATCAATATCATTACATGCTACAAATGATGAAAAAAGAAGCAAAATGATGCCTATTAATAATAGGTATAACATAAAAGAATTAATGGAAGCATGTAAGTATTATATAAACAAAACAAATAAAAGAATATCCTTTGAATATGCTTTAGCTAAAGACAATAATGACAACCTAGAGGATGCAAAAGAATTAGTAAAATTGCTTAAAGGAATGTTATGCCATGTTAATTTAATACCAATTAACAAAATAGAAAATGGAAGTTTTACAAAAAGTTCAAATGAAAACATTATAAAGTTTAGAGATTACTTAAATGAAAATGGAATTGTTGCGACAATAAGAAGAGAATTAGGTTCAGATATAGACGCAGCTTGCGGACAATTAAGAAGAAAAAATTTAAAAGAATAGTTAACTTACTCGAATGGAGGGACAAACACAAATGGTTTTTGCTAAATCAGATATAGGAAAAGCAAGAGAAACAAATCAAGATTATTACTATATCTCCGAAAACAATGAATCACCACAAGTATATATTTTAGCAGATGGAATGGGACGGATATAAAGGTGGAGAAGTGGCAAGCAAACTTGCTGTTGAATCAGCTAGAAATTACATAAAGAACAATTTTAGTAATAATTTTACAGAAAAAGAAGAAATATTAAAACTAGTAGCAAATGCTATCGAATATGCTAATATGGTTGTATATGAAAAATCAAAAGAAGTACAAGAATTAGAAGGAATGGGTACTACTTTAGAAGTTTGTTTAATATATAATAATAAGGCATATATAGGACATGTAGGAGATAGCAGAATATATAGAATTCGAAAAGAAGTTATTAGAAAACTTACAAAAGACCATAGTTATGTGCAACAATTGGTAGAAGATAAAAAAATTACAAGAGAAGAAGCAAAAACACATCCAAAGAAAAACATGCTAACAAAAGCGCTTGGATGCACGCCATATGTTGAACCTGACTTAAGAGCAAGAAATTTCGAAAAAGGCGATATATTTATCATGTGTTCTGATGGCTTAACTAATATGGTAGAAGAAAAAAGAATATATGAACTAGTTAAAGAAGATTTAAATACAGCAGTAGACAAACTAATAAATGAGGCAAATATGGCAGGAGGCTATGACAATATTACTGTCATTATTATAAAATAGAGGAGAAGATTAGTTATGAACCTAGAAGGAAGATTAATAGGAAATAGGTATGAGATACTGGAGAAGATTGGCAATGGTGGAATGGCAACAGTGTATAAAGCACAAGATAAAATCTTGAAAAGATATGTGGCTGTAAAAGTGCTAAGAGAAGAATTTACAACAGATGAGGAATTTATTAGAAGATTTAATACTGAAGCACAATCAGCTGCAAGTTTAGCACACCCAAACATTGTATCAATATATGATGTAGGAATGGAAGATAATATTTACTATATTGTAATGGAGCTTATACAAGGAAAAACTTTAAAACAAATAATAGATGAAGATGGTGTACTTCCTTGGAAATGGTCACTTGATATTGCAATTCAAATAGCATCTGCATTAGAAGTAGCTCATAAAAACCACATAATACATAGAGATATAAAACCACACAATATAATAATTACAGAAGATGGAGTAGCAAAGGTTACAGATTTTGGAATAGCAAAAGCAGTTTCAAACTCGACAATAACAGCATTTGGTACTACAATAGGTTCAGTACATTATTTTTCTCCTGAACATGCAAGAGGTGGTTTTACAGATGCAAAATCAGACTTATATTCACTTGGCGTTGTTATGTATGAAATGCTAACAGGAAGAGTACCATTTGATGCAGATACACCTGTATCAATTGCATTAAAACATATGCAAGAAAAACCTGTAGAACCAATAAAATTAAATCCTTCAATCCCATATTCAGTGAATAAAATCATAATGAAAGCTATGGAAAAGGACTTAAATTTACGTTATCAATCAGCGACAGAAATGCTTAAAGACTTAAATATGGCATTAAAAGATCCTGATGGAGATTTCGTAAAAACTTCTTCAAATGATATGGCATATACACAAAGAATAGAAACAATACCAGAGGAGACAAACGAGAATAATAAGAAAAGTGAAGAAAAGACTGATAATAAGAAGAAAAATGAAAAAGTTGGATTCTTTAAAAAATATCCAGCAGCAAAATGGATATTAATAGTTTTACTTATTATACTAATTCCTGTAGTCGGTTTTTTTGGATCACAGGCAATATTAAATGCAGGTAGAACTAAAGATGTTGCATTACCTAACTTCGTAGACATGACAAGAGAAGAAGCAGAGCGTCAGGCAGAAGAATCAAATTTGCAATTAGAAATTACAGAAGAATTTAATTCAGAGGTAGAAGCAGGCAAGGTTATTTCTCAAGACCCATCATACTTGGAAGGATACACAGTAAAAGAAAATTCAACAGTAAAACTTGCAATAAGTAAAGGTGAAAACATAAAAATAGTTCCTAAAGTAGTTGGAGAAGAAGTGGAAGCTGCCAGAGAATTATTAAAAGCTGAAGAACTTGAAATTGAGGTTATAGAAGAAAACAGCGATGAAGTTGAAGCAGGAATAATTATAAGACAAGAACCAGAAGCAGACGAAGAAGTAAATGCAGGTTCAACAGTAAAAGTATATGTAAGTGCAGGAATAAAACAAATAACTATGACAAATGTAGTTGGAAAAACTGAAGCAGATGCTAAGAAAGAACTTGAAGATTTGGGATTTGTTGTAAAAGTTGAGACAGAAGAAGATACCTCAAAAGACGACGGAATAGTATTAAGACAGACTGTAGATGAGGGAACTACTGTAAATGATGGAACAGAAGTTATACTTATAGTAAATAGAATAGAAGAAAGATTTACTGTAGGAGTAAACATTAATGTAAACAGCTTGACAAGTAGCTATTTTGGTACTTCTGGAAATCAAGGGACATCGACAGGTGATGGTACAACTGAAGGAGGAGAAACCACTGAAGGTGGCACAACAGAATTACCAACTGTAGATATTACAGTAGAAGGCGGAAATAGAAAAGAAGTAAGGACAAAAGTAAGTATAGATAATACTGCATTTGATATGGGTGGACTTACTTTTACAGGAAAAAAAGGAGAAACGTTAAAAGTGGATCTTTTAATCACAAATTCAGAAAATAATGCTACAATATATCAAACAAGTGCAGATATTACATTTGGCACAACTGAAACATTAATATTTGAATAGTAGATGAGTTAAAATATTAAATTGAAATTAAAACAAGGCAGAGATTCATTTGAATACTCTGCCTATATTTTATAAAAATTGCAAAAATGTGATAAAAATACTTATAAAACTTATAAAAGTGTGATAAAATTTAAGAAATACTTGCAAAAATGGATAAACATTTATTTAGGAGGAAAATTGTGCTAAAGGGAATAGTTTTAAGTAATATATCTAATTTATATAAAGTAGAAGTAAATAACAAAATATACGATTGCTCTGCAAGAGGAAAAATAAAGAATACTGATTTGAGTCCTGTTGCTGGAGATATTGTAACAATTGAGCTTCAAGATGAAGAAGAAAAGGTTGGAGTAATTGAAGATATTAAGGAAAGAAAAAACTATATAAAAAGACCTAAAATGGCAAATCTATCACAGATTATTTTAGTTATATCCATGAAGATGCCAAAGCCAGATCTCCTTTTATTAGATAAGCAATTAGTTTATGCAGAGTATATGAATATAAGGCCTATAATTTGTTTAAATAAAATAGACCTAGAAAATGACGATAGAATAAATAAGATTCATGAGTTATATAAAAGTATAGGATATGATGTAATTAAAACAAATGCAAAAGAAGGAATAGGTGTAAAAGAAATAAAAAAATGTTTAGAAAATAATATAACAGCCTTTTCTGGGAATTCAGGAGTTGGTAAATCTACATTAATTAATTGTATAATGGAAAAAAATATAACTGAAGAGGGAAATATAAGCCACAAGAATAAAAAAGGGAAAAATACAACCACACAAGTCAACCTATATAAAATAAAAGAAAATTCATACATAGCAGATACTCCAGGATTTTCTACCTTTGATGTTAATGAGATAGAAAAGGAAGAGTTGGCCAAGTATTTTGTAGAATTTAAAGACTATCTAAATCAATGCGAATATGCAGATTGTAGCCATATAAAAGAAGAAAGATGTGGAATAAAGAAAGGAATTGAGGAAGGCAAAATTTCTAAAGAAAGATATGAGAGATATTGTCAAATTTATGAGGAGCTAAGAAACAAAAAGAAAGTGTATTAAACGATGGTAGTGATAACATAATGGTAAATAAAATGGGCATATGTTATATTACTATTGGAGTAAGGAGGAAATATTAAAATGGAAGTATCAACATCAATATTAAATGTAAAAAAAGAGGACTGTATTCAAACCTTCTACAATTTAGAAACAGCTAAAACAGATTATTTTCACATAGATGTAATGGATGGGGAATTCGTGCCAAATAATACATCGGAATTAATGACTGAATATTGTGAATATTTAAAAAGTATAACCAATGTTCCATTAGATGTGCATTTAATGGTAAAGGATGTTATTTCATATATAAAAAGTTTTATGATTTTTGAACCAAGAAATATTACTATACATTTTGAAGCAGCAAATGACAAAAAAGAGTTACTAGGTTGGCTTGCTTACATAAAAGAGAATAATGTAAAGGCTGGAATTAGCATAAAACCTAATACAGATATTAAGGAAATACTAGATATTTTACCATATATACATACTATTTTAGTTATGACAGTAGAACCGGGAAAAGGTGGTCAAGAGTTAATGCCAGAAACTATAGAAAAAATAAAGAAGCTTAGAGAATATATAGACAAAAACAATTTAGACATAGACATTGAGGCAGATGGAGGAATTAATTTAGATAATGTAGGACTTCTAAAAGAAGCGGGTTGTAATATTATAGTTGCGGGGACATGTATTTTAAAATCAGATAATTTTAAAGAAACTATTGAAAAATTAAAAGCATAAAGTTTTTCAATATAAGGCTTGATTAAAATTTTTATTTATGATAAGATAATTTCATAATAATAAACAGTAAAAAGTAGATTAAAAAAAAACCGATTTTGGCGGTTTTGACTTTTTAATCTACTTTTTGTTTTTGGGTTAATAAAATTTATAATAGGGGTGGTACAAAGTGAAGACAAAGTATGTTTTTGTAACGCGGAGGAGTAGTATCTGGACTAGGAAAAGGAATAACAGCAGCTTCTTTAGGGAGATTACTAAAAAATAGGGGATATAAAGTGGTTAATCAGAAATTTGATCCATATATAAATGTGGATCCTGGTACGATGAGTCCATATGAACATGGAGAAGTATTTGTTACAAATGATGGAGCTGAAACAGACTTGGATTTAGGACACTATGAAAGATTTACAGATGTAAATTTGACAAAAGCTTCTAGTATTACAATGGGGAAGATATATCAAGAAGTAATAGAAAAAGAGCGAAGAGGCGATTATTTAGGAAGGACTGTACAAGTTATACCACATATTACTAATGCAATAAAAGAAAAGATATATTCCTTTAAAAATAGAGATGTAGATATAGTAATTACAGAAATAGGCGGAACTGTGGGAGATATAGAGGGCTTATCCATAATTGAAGCCATTAGACAAGTAGGATTAGAAAATCCCTCTGAAGATGTAATATATATACATGTTACATTGCTTCCATATATTTCAGGCTCAAAGGAATTAAAATCAAAACCAACACAACACTCTGTAAAAGAACTTCAATCCTTTGGAATAAAGCCAGATATCTTAGTCTGTCGAACTGAAAAAGATATATCCAATAATTTAAGAGAAAAAATTGCCTTATTCTGCAATGTAAGAAAAGAAAGTGTAATAGCTAATAAAACAGCAAATTGCTTGTATGAAGTACCACTTTTGCTTGAAAAAGAAGGATTAGCATATGAAGTGTGTAAACACTTACAATTAGAGAAAATTGAGTCAAACAATATAGAATGGGAAAAATTAAATGAGAAAATAAAAAATATTTCTGATAAGGTAGTAAAAATAGCTATAGTAGGAAAATATGTTAAATTAGAGGATTCATATTTATCTGTAATAGAAAGTTTAAAACATGCAGGAATAGAAAATGGAGTTACTGTAAAAACCGATTTAGTAGATGCAGAAAAAATTACAGCTGAAAATGTGAAGGAAAAATTATCAGCATATGACGGAATTGTTGTGCCAGGAGGATTTGGAAATAGAGGAATAGAAGGCAAAATTCAAACTATAAAATATGCCAGAGAAAACAATATACCATTTTTAGGAATATGTTTAGGTATGCAAATGGCTGTAGTGGAATTTGCTAGAGATGTTCTTGGATTAAAAGACGCAAATTCAGAAGAATTTGATGAACTAACTAAAAATCCAGTTATACATATCATGCATGATCAGAAGGAGGTAACAAACAAAGGAGGAACCATGAGACTGGGGGCTTATCCCTGCAATATGAAAAAAGGAAGTCTTGCAGAGAAAGTGTATAAAACCCATAAAATATCAGAAAGACATAGACACCGTTTTGAATACAATAATGATTATAAAGAAGTAATGGAGAAGAATGGGCTTATTGTTTCTGGAACATCACCAGATGAAAAATTGGTGGAAATAGTTGAATTAAAAGAACATCCATATTTTATTGCTTGTCAATTTCATCCAGAATTTAAGTCAAGACCAGATAAACCTGCACCTTTATTTGTAGGACTTATTAAGAAAGCAAAAGAGCATAGTAAATAGGAAACATAGCTACAATTTATAATATTAGTAGACCAATGTCGTATTTTTAAAATTAATAAAATTAAGAAAAAATGTGCGTAAACAAATTGTTTACGCACTAAATTATATAAAAATTAATTAAATGATTAATCTTGTTTTTTATCAGCAACTAAATCTTTTCTCTTAAAGGCATTTACACTAATTATACCAAGACCAATTATTGCTGTGATAAATCTAATTGGAGCTCCTACATAAGGTATATAACTAATTAATTCAAGAATTAAAACTATTAACAATGATAACAATACATATGCAACATTACCATTCCAATTAAATTTATTTGCTATTCGTTTACCAATTGCCATGCTGAATACTGTATTTGAAATTGAAAACGCTAAAATCAATAATCCTACAGTTGCTACAGCTATCATTGCACCGAAACCAGATGTAAATAATAATAGTAAGAATGCAATAATAATTATTCCGAAAAATACTAATAAACCAATACCAAAAGATAGAAATCCTTTTTTAGATATAATTTCACATACTCTATCTTTAAACTTAGGTGCAATCCAAATAGTTAGCATTATGATTACAAAAGCATATAGTAGAACAGAAATTATATTACTTATTTCACTAAGTATAATAGTAGAAGTATCTACCTCTGCAGGAGCTGTATATGAAATTTCTCCACTTACAACACCTTCTGGTATTTGGAATTCAGATTCTGCCGTGTAACTCAAATCTCCTCCAATAATTTCTTCTGAACTTTCAGGAATTGATAAATTATTGCAGGTAAGGTTGGCATCTCTACCAATTTGACCAGATAGTGAAACTGAATCTGCTGACAAGTTTATGTTTCTGTCTATGTATCCTGTTTCATCTAAAACAAATTCTGAGGATGTCATTGCGTATACATCTGATGCAAGTCCAGAAATAGTAATATTAGTTGCTAATGCAAAAATATTTCCATATACTACAGCGTCTTTAGAAATATTTAGAGAATTTGCTATAACGAAAAGATCACCATAAATTTCTCCTGTAACATTAACTGTTCCACCGTAAACAAATGCATTACCATGTATTATATCAGATATTTCTACATTTGCATCAAATAAGAATAAATCTGAAGCAACAAAAGTATAATTGGTTTCATAAGATGATAAAATATCCTCGTCAACAGTATTAGTAGTTACTTCATTTGTAGCAAAAGAAACGCTAGATAAGCTTACAAATAATATTAAAAAAGCAATTAATATTATTTTACTAAAAAGTTTTCTCAAAAAAATCCCTCCTTATAAATTATATAGATATAATATAATTATATGGAAGTTTTGTCAATTATTTCTTAGAATAATATATGCAATCTTTGTTGGAAGTAATTTTTTGAACTTGAATATTTTCTAAATGACATTTACCATCAATTTGATATTTACAATCACAAGAACAATTTATATTTGTCAAAATAAAACCACCCCATAATGTATATTATGGGAGGATTTTCGAAAATTATGCGTTCTTGCAATAATTTTTACAATAATTCTTGATAGGACATTCTTCACATTTTGGAGAGCGTGCTGTACAAATTGCTCTGCCATGATATATTAAAATATGATTGATATCTTTTAAATATTCATATGGAAATAGTTTTAATAGATCTTGCTCAATTTTTTCAGGTGTTTCCTCTTTAGAAAAACCTATTCTATTTGAAAGTCTTTTAGCATGAGTATCAACGGCAATGCCTTGAGGTTTATTAAATGCTTCAAGCATCACTACATTTGCAGTTTTTCTACCAACTCCGGGCAAGCTTAGTAATTCTTCCATGGTTTCAGGAACTTTACCATCAAATTCTTCTACAATTTTCTTGGCTGTTAATTTAATGTTTTTTGCTTTATTTTTATAAAAACCACATGGGTGAATGAGTTCTTCTAAAGTTTCTAATGTCATTTTGTTAAAATCTTCTGGAGTAGAATATTTACTAAATATATTAGGAGTAGTTTTATTTACTCTTTCATCTGTGCATTGTGCAGATAAAATAACTGCCACCAACATTTCAAATGGGGTAGTAAAATCAAGGCTACATTTAGCATCAGGATATGTATCTTTTAAAATATCTATAATTTTTATTGCTGCTTCTTTTTTCATATATTACTATCTCCTTAAATTAATTATCAATATTAAATCACAAAAACTTAAATTTTACAAGACTCAAGAAAAGAGAGACCCCTTAAAAGGGGCCTTGAGTTGCAAAGAGTATTTTGCCTTTGCAAATGAAGGAAATTGCTGTAGGTACAATGTAAAAGGTTTTCATTAAGAAGCGACCGATTTTGGTATCTTGGGATTCCAAAACCATTTTATTCCAAGCAGTGGAATAAGTCTCTTCTTCACAGCAAGTGTGGCAGACTTCAGCGGTCATAAGACCATTAAAGAATGCGTAAAAGAAAACTACGAGTACCAGAAACAAAGTTGTCATAATTTTTTCCTCCTAAATATAAAGTGATATAATAATTATAACATTTTTTCTGAAAAATGACAAACTGCTAGGATATACATAACATAAATAGTAACAAAGATGAAAAAAGATAATATAATATACAAATGATAGGAGGTAATATAATGTGTAAAATATTAAAGAAAACATTAGCAGTTTGCCTAATAGGACTAGGTTTAGGAATTTTATTAGTATTATTACTTCCTATATCAGGTTGGCTATTCATAATTGGGGTAGTGGTAGTTAGCGTAGGCTTAATGTGGTTATGTTCATAAAAAAGGAGGAATATTATGACTATAGTAGTAAAAAAAGTTCCAAAATTTTTAAGAGGAATTGTAAAATTAATTTTCGGAATTAAAGATAATACATAAGAAGAAAAAGAGATTAAGTGTGGACAAAAGGGACACTTGTTTTTGTCCACACTTAACTATTGCAATTTGTAAAAATATGTAATATAATTTTTATGTCTATATTAACAATAGAATACTTACAAAGAATAGGGGAATGAATATGAAGGCAATAGAGATAAGAAATAAATATTTAAACTTTTTTAAGAATCATGGACATGCTGTAATACCAAGTGCACCGCTAATACCAGAAAATGATCCATCCGTATTATTTACTACAGCTGGTATGCAACCATTAGTACCATATTTATTAGGTGAAAAACATCCAGAAGGAAAAAGACTTACAGATTATCAAAAATGCTTACGTACTAATGATATAGATGAAGTTGGAGATAATAGACATTTAACATATTTTGAAATGCTTGGGAACTGGTCATTGGGCGATTATTTTAAAGAAGAATCTGTAGCAATGAGTTTTGAATTCTTAACAAAAGAATTAGGAATTCCAGTAGAAAAGTTATCAGTTACATGTTTTGCAGGAGATGAAGATGCTCCAAGAGACACTATAACAGCTGAGTGCTGGAAAAAAGCAGGAATACCAGAAGACAGAATATATTATTATGGAAAAGATGACAATTGGTGGATAGCAGGGGAAGAAGGACCATGTGGCCCAGATACAGAAATGTTCTATGATACTGGCAAACCAGCGTGTGGCCCGGCTTGTGGACCATCTTGTGATTGTGGCAAATATGTCGAAATCTGGAACAATGTATTTATGGAATACTATAAATCAAAAGATGGAATATATACAAAATTAAAACAACGTAATGTGGATACAGGCTTAGGACTAGAAAGAATGACAATGCTTTTACAAGGTAAAAGTTCACCATTTGATACAGAATTATTCTCTCCAGTAATGGATAAATTAAAAGAACTTGCAAAAATAGATAGTATAGAGAGTAGAAGAATAGTTGCAGAACATTTACGTGCAAGTATGATGATAATTTCAGATGGGGGCAGGCCTTCTAATATAGATAGAGGATATGTTCTAAGAAAACTAATAAGAAGAATGGCAAGACACCTAAACAAAATGCAAGTAAACCTAGAGGAATTAGGCAATTTAATTGATTTGAATATTCAAACTTTAAGTGAAATGTATCCAGAACTTGAAAAAAATAGAGAGATAATAAAACAGGTAATCATAGAAGAAAAAGATAAGTTCATGAAAACTTTAGCCCATGGAGAAAAAGAATTTGAAAAAGCAATAAATAGGGCAAAAGTTGAGAATAAAAATATTATTGATGGACAAACTATATTTAAGCTTTATGAGACGTACGGATTTCCGCCAGAAATTACTGCTGATTTAGCTAGAGAACAAGGATTTGAAATAGACAATTCAGAATTTGAAAAATTATTTAAAGAGCATCAAGAAAAATCAAGAATGGGTAGTGAACAAAAATTTAAAGGTGGACTAGCAGAACAGAATGAAAAAACAATAGCATATCACACAGCAACACATTTACTTCATAAGGCATTACAAATTGTTCTAGGAGAGCATGCAACACAAAAAGGTTCAAACATAACCACAGAAAGATTAAGATTCGACTTTTCACATCCCGAAAAAATGACAAAAGAACAATTACAAAAAGTAGAAGATATAGTAAATAAACAAATAAAAAGAGACTTACCTGTAGCTTATGAAGAAATGACTTTAGAAGCAGCAAAAAAATCAGGAGCAATGGGATTGTTTGAAAGCAAATATGGAGAAAAAGTAAAAGTATACACAATAGGAGACTTTAGTAAAGAAATTTGCGGAGGCCCTCATGTAACACATACTGGAGAACTTGGGCATTTCAAAATACTAAAGGAAGAATCAAGTTCAGCAGGAGTAAGAAGAATTAAAGCAATTTTGGAATAATTGGGACAGGTGTTTTTGTGACAAAAGTGGTAAAAAGGAACAGGTGCAAAAACGACAAATTAAAGTTGAAATTATTGTATAGAATTGAGAAAAGAGGTAATTATAATGGAAGATTGCATTTTTTGTAAAATAATTAAAAAGGAAATTCCTTCAACAATTATATATGAGGATGATAAAGTTATTGCATTTAATGATGTAAACCCTGCAGCTCCAATTCATATATTAGTAGTTCCTAAAAAACATATTGAAACCCTATTAGATGTGTCAGATCAAGATAATGAGCTAATTTCATATGTTTATCAAATTATAAATAAAATTGCAAAAGAAAAAGGATTTGCAAATAATGGATTTAGAGTTATAGTAAATTGTGGTAAGGATTCTGGACAAGAAGTTATGCACATTCATTTCCATGTACTTGGTGGCAAAAAATTAGGGGATAAAATTGTATAATATAAGAACGATAAACTATAGATTATGTAAAAAAATTATGATATAATATATTTATGTAGTAAAAAACGAGGGAGGAAATGATATGAATAATAAGAATAATGTTTTTAATAATAAATATAGTAAAACTTTAACTATAGTTCTTATATTAGTTATTATTGCCATTATAGGATTACTCATATTTTTTGGGATAGACGTTTATAAAAAATATTATATTGATGAAGTATCTGGGAATGCTGCAGAAGATTTTAGAAATCAATTTAATAATTCAACTATAAATGATGTTGACAATGAGATAGATAATGAAATATTGAATAATATTGGACCAAGTATTGATTTGAATTCACTTTACCAAAATACTACTACAACAGAGCCAGATGATGAGCCAGGAGACCATTATGGATATGACATTATAGGAACAATAGAAATACCTGCAACTGGTGTAGATTATCCAATTGTACCAGATTACCAAGGAAGTATCAATTCATTAAACGTTGCTATTGTAATGCTATATCCTAGTAATATAGGATTAAATGAAGTTGGAAATACTGTACTTGCGGGGCATAACTATAGAAATGGTACCTTCTTTTCAAATAATAAAAGGTTACAGCTTGGAGATAAAATTTATATAACAGACGAATCAGGCGAAAGAGTTGAATATGTTATAACTAGAAAATATGAAACAGATACAGGTGATTCTTCATTCATGAATAGAGATACAGAAGGCAGAAGAGAGATTTCATTAACAACTTGTACAGATGATACAAGTAGAAGATTAATAATATGGGCACAAGAAGTAGAATAATTTTTTAAAATTAGTTGACAAAAATTGATAGATGGGGTAAAATAATATATGCAGTTATATTGAAGATGGTGGATGTAGCGTAGTTGGTTAACGCGTCAGTTTGTGGCACTGAAGACCGTGGGTTCGAGTCCCATCTTCCACCCCATCTATAATATATTGGGCTGTAGCCAAGTGGTAAGGCATTAGACTTTGACTCTAACATGCGCTAGTTCGAATCTAGCCAGCCCAACCAAAAAAGACCTCCTTTATAGGAAGTCTTATTTTTTATTAAATTTATTTCTCAGAAGAATTTTTTAAATATATCATTCTAGCTATAATAATTATTGCTAATATTGTAATTATTGGTGCAAACCATAAAGTTGAATTATTACCAGTCTGAGGGATAATTCCGTTTGCAATGGTATTATCTGGTGTAATAACTGGTTCATCATATTGAACTCTAATAGTAGGAGAATCTTCAGAGGTTTCAGTTAATGTATTTCCATTATTTTCACCAGTTATATCAACATGTGTATTTGTTTTTATAATCTGACCTACAATTTCTTTATCATAATCATCTTTTAAAGTAAGCTTATAGCTTAAAGTTGCTGTTTCGCCTTCACTAAGTAATTCAATATTCCAGGTAATAGAATTATTTTCAGTATTTATAGTTTGAGAAACTGTTCCTACATTAGGACTTGCAACGTATTCAAAATCAAAATTATCTATTATTTCTTGTGGGAAATAATCTGTAATAGTAATATTTCTTAAGGTGTTGTCTGTGGTATCTACAATATTGTCAAAAATATCATTAACTATTGTGTCTTCAATTTCAGAATCTGGAATATAAAAATATGTGTCTATATTAGGATTTTCCTCAGTACCAAATACTTCCTCTGATAAAGCCCTATAGGTTTTATGAGTTGTTGGCTCTACTTCTTCACTATCTAAGTTAATCATAGCACCAATTATTTTAGTACCGCTATTTTCAATTTCTTCTAATTTAGTTCTGGTTCTGTTAATAACATTGTCTGAATATTGACCAAAAGTTCCATCTGTAGCATTATTTGGAACGCCATCAGTTAATAGAACTATATATCTTTCTACATTTTCCTTATCTGAAAAGTTATCGTCTGCTAAAGTTAGTCCAGCTTCTATATTTGTTCTTGGCCCAACTTCAAGAACTGATAAATTTGAAATAGCAGATTTAACCTCATCAACTGAGCTACTTAAACCTAGTCTTAAATCAGCATCATTTATAGTTCCTTCTGTTTCTCCTTTCGAAGTATCTAAACTAGAGAAACCAACTACACCAACCTGTATGTTACTGCGAGCTTCAAATAGTTTTTCTACAAGAGAATTTGCTGAATCCAAGACTGAT
The DNA here is from genome assembly GCA_944392505.1 of uncultured Clostridia bacterium. Classification (GTDB taxonomy): domain Bacteria; phylum Bacillota; class Clostridia; order TANB77; family CAG-508; genus CALXVA01. The sequence continues at coordinate 26,782 of CALXWU010000002.1, forward strand.
TGTTTTCTTGTTTGACCTCCAATATAGTTTTCCGTCATACTTGAAGAATTATCTATAACAAAAAATATTTCTACATCTCTTGGAGTTTGTTCTGCTGTTTTATTATTTGTTAAGGTAAGAGTAAGTGTTACAGATTTTTCAGTTTCATTAAAATTTGTTATTCTTTTTTCAAAAGTAGCAAGATCTTCAATTTCAATAGTGCATATATTATCTTCTACTACTTCCAAGGTTGTAGTACCCTCTGAATTTGAAGTTTGATCTTGTACAGCATTAGTGTTATCATCTCCACCTGAATTTATTACAATATTTGAATCTACTGCGAAAACATTTGCAGTCATACTAAGAATAAAGATGAATGCTACTAAAACCAATAATATTTTACTAACAATTTTCATCAACTATCAATCTCCTTTTTATCAAAATTTCAACACTTATTATATTACAAAAAAATTGTATTAGCAAGGGGAAAACGGATTTTTCTTTTACATTTATGTTACACAATTATTACAAAAATATTACATAATTTAATATATAAAAAGAAAAAAATAATTTTAAATTTTTTGATTTTATGTTACAATATAAATGAAATTACAAAAAGAAATATAATCTATTTAAAGGGGCTGAATAAAAACTTGACAAAACAAGAAATATTAAGTAAATTCACAAATGAAGAAGATAGACTTTTAATATCAAAATTACTGGATAAAATAGATTTTGCTACAAAAAGGAATTCTGTTGAATACACCGATTTTCTTGACATGAGGCAGAGACAACTAATTGAAAAAACACTTGGCGAAATGAAATGTACTAACTATGTGGCATATGGAGGCTTCAAGAATGCTGAAAGAACCGCTGTTATCATTTATCCTGATAAACTAGAAGAAATTTTTAAAAATGAAGATTTTTCCTTTGACACAATATTTAGTGTGATTAGAATTAAATTACCAAATGAATTAAAAGGAAGGTATTCACATAGAGATTACTTAAGTGGAATAATTAAGATCGGGCTAAAAAGAGAAAAAGTTGGAGATATAATTACAAGTAAGGGTGGAGCAGATATAATTGTTTTAAAAGCTGCTGAAAAATATGTAGTGAATGGACTAAAAGAATTAACTAGATTTAAGAAAGCAGAATTTGAAGTATTGGCATTAAAAGAACTAAGAATAGAAGAACCAAAACTAGAAAAAATGAGTATAATTATTCCATCAATGAGAATAGATAGTATGGTATCAGATATAATTAGAACTTCACGAGCAAAAGCATTAGAAATAATTAAAGAGGAAAGAGTATTTGTAAATCATCAGTTAGTTACAAAAGGTTCAAAAGAAGTGAAAGAAAACGATATAATTACTGTTAGAGGAAAAGGAAGATTTAAGGTTGGAACAATAGTAAATAGTACCAAAAGAGGAAATTTGGTAGTTGAAATTGAGAAGTATGTTTAATATTTTGTTTCTCATAATAATATGATACGTAAAATAATTGTGAATAGTAACAATTAGAGAGGAATGAAAGTAAAAATGAAATTAATTAATGGAAAAGAACTAGCAAAAAAAATTAGAGAAGGATTAAAAAATGAGGTAATTAAACTTAAAAAAAGAAATATAAATCCAAAACTTGCAGTAATAATGGTAGGACATGATAAAGCATCTGAAGTATATGTACGAAATAAAAGTAAAGCCTGTCAAGAGATAGGAATAGAATATGAAGAGTTTTTATTGGAGGCAACCATTACACAAAAAGAGTTGATGGATTTAATAAATAATCTTAATGAAAGAAAAGATGTCCATGGAATTTTATTGCAAAGCCCTATTCCAGAGCATCTTGATATACGAGAAGCCTTTAATAGCATAGACTATAGAAAAGATGTAGATGGGTTTAATCCTATTAACGTAGGTAAATTATCAATAGGAGAAGATTGTTTCATATCTTGTACTCCATATGGAGTTATAAAGATGTTAGAAGAATACAATATTCCTGTAGAGGGAAAAAGGGCTGTAATTATTGGAAGAAGTAATATTGTAGGTAAACCATTGCTCCAATGCTTATTAAATAAGAATGCCACGGTTACAATCTGCCATTCTAAAACAAAAAATATAGAGGAAATAACAAGAGAAGCTGATATATTAGTGGCTGCATTAGGAAAACCTAAATTTGTAAAGGAAAATATGGTTAAAGCTGGAGCAGTAGTGATTGACGTAGGAATAAATAGAAATGAAGAGGGAAAGCTGGTTGGAGACGTGGATTTTGAAAATGTTTCTAAAAAAGCATCATATATAACGCCAGTTCCCGGAGGGGTAGGACCTATGACAATTGCAATGCTTATGAGTAATGTAGTTAAAGCTGCGAGAAAGGCATTAAAAGAGTAACAAAAAATATTCGGGGGCAATTTCAAAAGGAGAAGTTGTTATGAATATTAAAATTGAAAAAAATAAAATAAAAACCATTAAATTTGGAGATGATAATTATCCAGAAAAATTAAAAAATATATATTGGAAGCCACAAGATTTATATTTAATAGGAAATGAAGAATTACTTAACTGCAAATCAATAGCCATAATTGGGTGCAGGGACTGCACAGATTATGGAAAAAAGAATTCATATAAATTTGGGTATGAACTTGCAAGAAAAGGAATATGCGTTATAAGTGGATTGGCAAGAGGTATAGATACTTTTGCACATATTGGAGCATTAAAAGCCAAAGGTAAAACCCTAGCAGTACTTGGATGCGGACTAGACATTGTGTATCCTCCAGAAAATTTAAACTTGTATCAAGAAATTTTAAAAAACGATGGAGCAATATTGACAGAATATCCAATTGGAACTAAACCAGAAAAATACAATTTCCCAGCGAGAAACAGGATAATTAGCGGCCTTTCTGATGGAGTATTGGTTATAGAGGCAAAAAAGAGAAGCGGAACCTCAATTACTGTAGATTATGCTTTAGAGCAAGGGAAAGATGTGTATGCAATACCAGGAAATATTTCTAGCGTGAGTTCCTATGGAACGAATGAACTTATAAAAGAAGGTGCAATACCAGTAACAACAGTAGAAGATATCATGATTTAAATGGGACAGGTGTTTTTGTGACAAAAGTGGTAATTAAGGACAGGCGTAAAAGTGACAGAAGAGACATTCAAATAAGAGAAAGGAATGTAAGAAACTATGGATAATGCAAAAGATAAACAAATAAATGTTAATTTGTACACCAGATACAAAACCTTTTCCTGGGATGTTTTATTTTATTATGCAATAATATTCTTATTTTTCACTCAAACTAAAGGAATAAATGCTGCAGATGTTCTTCTAGCAGAATCCTTCTATCCAATTTTTAAAATGGTATTTTTAATTCCAGCAACGATTTTAATTAATTCAATCGGAAAAAGAAAAAGTTTAATTATAGGAAATAGCTTTATATGTATAGCGATATTTGTATACATAATAGCATTTGATTTCGCATTTGTGGTTCTGGGAGAACTGTTATCAGCTATTGGTTTTATTATAAAGGGAATTTGTGAGTCAAACATACTATATGATTCGTTAGAAAAGGATGAGAAAAGAGGCTCGATTTTTGCAAAAATAGAAGGAAAGGGCACTTCATATTATTATTATGTTGATGCAATCTCATCTGTTATAGCCGGTTTTCTATTCGCAGTAAATGGATATATTCCAATGATTTTGTGTTTGATAATGACAATTGTATCAATTTATCTATCTACCAAGTTTAAAGATATAGACGAAAAACAAAAGATAACTAAACATCAAGTGGTTAAAGAATGCAAAGATCTATGGAACTCCTTCAAATTATTTAATAAATCGCCAAGACTAAAAAATTTAATATTTTTTGGAGCATTAGTGTCTGCAATTATTCTATCTATTACTATGCTTAGAAGTAGCATTATGCAAGACATTGGAATACCAGCAGAATATTTTGGAATAATATTTGCTGTATTAGGTTTGATTTCTGGAATATCTGCAAAAAATGAATATAGATTTCATAAGAAATTCAAGAACAAGACTTTAGCCAGTTTAGCAATTCCGCTAGTTTTTTCATGCATGATATTGGGACTAATATGTAATTTGAATATAAGCTATGAAGTTAATGTAATAACGGTATTAGTGGTATTTTTAGTACAATACATTGCAAGAGGACCGTTTTATCCACTTATAAAAAGATACTTAAATAATTTTACAACTGCAAGTTTGCGTACAAAAATTTCATCTTCGTTCAACTTTTTAGAAAATATTTTAAGATTTTTAATAACTTTCTTAGCATCAAATTTATTAAGAGTAACAACAACAGCAAATACATTTATTATCTTAGGCTGTATCCTTGGAGTCATTATCGTGCTAATGCTTGATAATATGAGAAAAAAAGTAGGTTTAAAGCCAGAACAGTATTCTGAAAGAGACATTAAGATTGTGGAGTTAAAATAAAAAACTTTCCTAAAAATCATTGACATATTTGGAGATTATTTATAAAATATATTTGAAAATGGGAGTAGTATGCTTCATTGAATTTAGACAAATGAAAAAAGATAAAAGGAACCCTAAGGAGGAAGTAATTAATGTACACATTTAATAGGATAAAGGTAAATCCTCAATTGCCTAAGAGGATTGAAAAATTATTAGATATAGCCAATAATTTATGGTGGTCATGGAATACAAATTTCTTAAAATTATTTAAAGAAATTGATATAGATATATGGGAAAGAGTTGGAAAAAATCCAGTAAAATTTTTGAAAAAGGTTTCTCAAGAAAAGCTAGAGCAAGCAGCAGAAAATTCGGAATTCTTAAAGCAATATGATAAATTTGTTAAAGATTTTGAAGATTATATGAAGAGTAAAAATACCTGGTTTAATAAGAAATATCCTAATAAATCAAATGATTTAATAGCATATTTTTCAGCTGAATATGGTCTTGATGAAATTTTACCAATTTATTCAGGGGGACTTGGAATTTTGTCAGGAGATCATTTGAAATCAGCGAGTGATTTAGGCGTTCCTCTAATTGCAGTTGGTTTGTTATATAAAAATGGGTATTTTTGGCAAACTATTAATGGACATGGTGTTCAAGAAACAGAATATAAGGAGTTGGAGGTAGAAAATCTTCCAATACTTCCAGTAAAAGATGTAGAAGGAAAAGACCTAATAATTTCTGTCGATATGCCAAAAAAGAAATTGTATATTAAAGTGTGGCAAATAAAAGTAGGACGCGTAACTCTATACTTGATGGACTCGGATATAGATGCAAACATTGCAGAATATAGAGAAATCACTAAAACCTTATATGGAGGAAATCAAGAGACTCGTATTCAACAAGAAATTGTATTAGGAATGGCGGGGGTTGAACTTTTAAGACGTTTAGGAGTTAAGCCTACTGTATATCATATGAACGAAGGACATTCTTCATTTTTAATACTAAAATTAATAGAAAATACAATAAAAGATAAAAAAGTATCGTTTAATATAGCAAAAGACATAGTAAGTTCAAAAACAGTATTTACTACACATACTCCTGTTCCAGCAGGAAATGATATATTTCCAATTGAACTTATGGACACATATTTTAAAGATTATTGGGATAAACTTGGCATAAGCAAGCAAGATTTCTTTAAAATGGGAATGAAACCTAATGCAAGTCAGAACAGCGGATTTGATATGGGAGTTTTAGCACTAAAAATAGCTGGTAAGAAAAACGGAGTAAGTAAACTACATGGAGCTGTTTCAAGAGAACTCTTTGGAGATATTTGGCCAAATATTGCAGCCAATGAGGCACCAATAACATATGTGACAAATGGAATTCATACATGTTCATGGATACCACAAAATATTAAAAATTTATATAATGAATACTTAGTACCATATTGGCAGGACAATATATTTAATGATGAAGTATGGGAAAGAATAGAGAATATTCCAGATGAAAAATTATGGAAGGTTCACATGGAAAGAAAGAGAAAGTTAATTGATTTAGTAAAAAAGAGTACAACACAGAGATTGCATAGATGTGGATATAGCTATCAAGAGATTGATAAAATAACATCAAAATTAAGTGAAAATGTGTTGACAATAGGATTCGCAAGAAGATTTGCAACATATAAAAGAGCAACATTAATATTTAAAGACCTAGAAAGAATCACACAAATATTTAGCAATGAGAATAGACCAATACAAATAATTTTTGCAGGTAAAGCACATCCAGCAGATAAAGAAGGTCAAGATTTAATAAAATACATACATGAAATTTCAATGAAACCACAATTTAAAGGAAAGATATTCTTACTAGAAAATTATAACATAGCAATGTCAAGATATTTAATTAGTGGTGTAGATGTATGGTTAAATACACCAAGAAGACCAATGGAAGCCTCTGGAACAAGTGGACAGAAAGCATCTGTAAATGGAGTAATCAATTTTAGTGTACTAGATGGGTGGTGGGCAGAAGGATATAACTCGAAAAATGGTTGGTATATTGGAATAAATGACGAATATGAAAACAATGAAGTTCAAGATAAAGCAGATAGTGATGATATTTATACAACCTTAGAAAACAAGATATTGCCTACATATTATGATAGAAATAAAGAAAATATCCCAGAGAAATGGGTAAAAATAATGAAAAACTCTATTATTTCTACAGGTGGTAGATTTAGTACCTCAAGAATGCTTGTCGATTATGTGGAAAAACTATATATGCCATTATGTGATTTGTATAATACATATTATAGCAAATTAGAAAGTGTTGCAGAGTTTAATAGTTGGAAAGAAGATTTATATAGAAATTGGGAGGATATAAAAATATCTCAAGAAAACAATTTAGACAATATAACAATAGATGCAGGAAACTATATAGATGTAAAATGTAAAGTAACCTTGCCAAATATATCAATTAATAATATCCAAGCACAGGTGTATTATGGAAAAATAGAAGACAATGGAGTAGTTGATGATATACAGGTAATTCCTATGGAGTTACAAGACGGAGATAAGGAAAATAAAGTTTATAAATTTACAGCTAAGATAAAGCTAGTAAATGGAGGCGAATACGGCTATACCTTTAGAGTAATGCCTAAACATGAGATGATACTTGATCCGGAAAATCTAAATTTAGTTAAATGGATTTAATAGACTAATATATTTATTGCAACAGAAAAAATAATATAGAAACACAAAATTAATAAGATAAAAGAATGGAGGTAAAAACTATGGAAGAAGAAAAAAATAATATAGGAACAGAGGATAAACAAGAAAATGTTGACAAATTTAAAGATAAGAAAAATGCTTTTACAATGACATATATACTTGTAGGAATTACTATTATAGCAATACTAGGATTGCTTGTATATGCATTAATCGTATCAAACTAGGATTCTAAAACAAAGGGACACGCATTTGTGTCCCTTTTGTTCAAACTTTTGCACTAATAATAAATCATATAATCAATTTCTGGGAAGATACAATCTATTTTATTAATTTGCTTTAGAAAATCTGCATCTATTTTATCGTCTGTAATCTGATAGTATAGTTTAGTAAATCTACCAATATGATCTTTTATTCTCTTTTTAGCGTAATCTACCATTGTCCCATTTGTTATAATAAATAACCAATCACTACTTTGTGCTAAAAGCAATTCTCTTGCACATTGATTTAGAGCTTTTCTACGTAAAGATGTCTTTTTTTCATTTGGATAAAGATGTGCAAGCTCTACCATGCGATTTCCTGCAACATGTAAATGTTTATGAACGTAATCGTTAGTTTGATTAAGCCATACTTCACTATATCCATTAGCCCCCCAACTTGACCTACAAGGTGTAGATACCTGCATTAGAGGATATTTATCAATATATTCACTTGGTGTGATTAGTTTAAAATTGCAATCATCATAATATATTTTCTTAAATAAAATATAAAGCCAATATGGACCTTCATACCACCAATGACCATATAGTTCGGCATCATAAGGGCATAAAATAATTGGAGGATTCGCAGTAATGTTGGATAATTTTTCAATCTGTGCTTTTCTACTATCAAAGAAATGACCTGCTTGCTTTTCAGCAGAATCTTTCGCCCACTGAATATCGTAATAATCCTTATCGCAATTTTTTCCAGTAATTCTGTAATATTTAATACCTGTATGAACTCTTGCACCGTTTGAAGCTATATATGGTTTTATGTAATCATAATCAGCATCATAACCAATATCTCTATAAAACTCCCTATAATTAAAGTCTCCGGGATAGCCATTAATAGAACTCCACACTTGCCTTGAGGAGTCTATATCTCTACCAAAAGCTATAACTCCTTCTGGGGATACAATCGGAGCAAATGTGCCATATACTGGAGTAGGATCAGCATATAAAATGCCATGCGATTCTGTGATTATATAATCAATGCCAAATTCTTTAAGGTATTTGTCGGCTTCAGGTATGTAGCCACACTCTGGAAGCCATATACCACGAGGCCTTTTACCAAAATATTTTTCATAAGTTTGAACTCCTACTGCAATTTGAGCCTTTACTGTTTGTTCAGTAATATATAGAATAGGAAAATAACCATGTGTAGCTCCACAGGTAATTATTTCTAATACTCCAACATCCTGAAAATGCTTAAAACCTTCAATCAAATTACAATTGTATACATCTTTAAATACATGTAAATCATTTGTATATCTATCTAAATAATATTGTGAAAGTTTATTTACTCTTTCATCATTTTTGGTTCTAACAAGCTCTTTTTCACATAGTTCTATATGTGTTTTTAAATATTTTATATATCTTTTTTGCAATAATTTATTATCTAACATATTAAGAAGAGGGGGAGTAAGCGACATTGTAATTCTAAAGTCAACTTTTTCCTCCTCTAATTTTTGGAAATTTAATAACAATGGTATATATGTTTCAGAAATAGCTTCATATAACCATTGCTCTTCTAAATAATCTTCACTCTCTGGATGATGAATAAATGGTAAATGCGCATGAAGTACAAAACTTACATATCCTTTTTCTTTTGTCATATATTTTCTTACCTTTCTTAGTATATATTTTTGCACGAATTTTGTTTTGTAAAATTCTAATTATTTAAAAGTAGAACTGTTTGAAGAAGAAAGATTTAGGCGCATATTTTCTTTATCTAATTCCTCAATATTAATTTCGCCATCATATAATTCTTTATATAACTCATAAATATCATATACTTTACCAAGATTTCTAATAAATGAAAGAGATGAAATTTCTTTTTCTTCAATATAATTTGTTTTCACATTCTTGAAGAATACAGATCTTCCAAGTTTATCAAATAAAATATGACTATTAGGCATTTCCATATCATTTGAAGTAGAAACATAAATATAATTATCTATATTTGAATTAGAATAAATTGGTCTTCTTCCTAATTCTACTGCATAATCACAGTCAGCATCATTTACATGAAGATACCAACTATTAGCAAAGTCATTTATATCTATCTCAAAGGAGTAATTCATAGTTCTATTTGTAACTTTTAATACAGGTTTGGTACTATTGAAAAAATCTTCTCCATATTTATCAATATATGCTTTTCTATCTGCATCAGAAATATCCCAATAAATGAAAAGCATTGTTGGGGTTTGAGCTAAAATTTTCACAACAGTTTCGTTATATCTATATGGTAAATCGTAATATTCTACATTTGAAAGCGTTATTCCTTTTTTCGCAGTCGCAGTTTTCTTTTTAGCTACATTTTTACGAGAAGAAGTTTTTTTACTTTTAGGAACTTGAATAGATGTAGAATTTGAGGTTCCTTTTTTTGTAATTGCTTTTTCGCTTTTTGAACTTACCTTATTAGTTTTAGAAGTAGCTTTTTTAGATTTACTTTTACTATTACTCTTACTTTTATCTTTTACTAATATTTCATTATTTAATTCTTTTAATTCATCTTTAGATTTTCTTGGCATTTCTTCCTCCGTAAAACAAAATATTCTACTATATAATATATCAAATAGGAAATAAATTCAAGAGAAAGAAGAAAATTTTCTTGCATTTCTTCTGAAAATATGGTAATATACATAACATAATGCTAAGAAGAAGAGGAGTAAGTTTTAAATTTCTATAAAGAGAATAGAAGCATTTGCTGTGAGCTTCTAATAGAAATAAAACTGAAGGTAGCTTTGGAGCAGATATGATGAAATAGTAGTAGTTATATACGTATGACTTGCGTTAAAAGTTTCGAGATACAATCTATATAAATTTAGTTAATTCTATTTATTGTTTCCTATATATAGAGTATAGAAAAATAGTAAATGTATATAAATTGTGAATTAAGGTGGTACCGTAAGTTAGAAGCTTGCCCTTATATATTAGGGTAAGCTTCTTTTGTAATTAAAAATAATATATGATTAATTAATTTAGTAGAGAGGAAATGATGGTTAATGGAAAAGAAATTAAATGACAAATTTAATCCTAAAGATTTTGAAGACAGATTATATGAGGAATGGGAGAAAAAGGGCTACTTCAAACCTAATATGGATAAAACGAAAGAAAGCTATTGTATTATGATGCCACCACCTAATGTAACAGGTAAACTTCATATGGGACATGCATTAGATGATACAATACAAGATATATTAATTCGTTTTAAAAGGATGCAAGGGTATAATACTCTTTGGCTTCCTGGTTCAGATCATGCGGCTATTTCTACTGAAATGAAGGTAGTAGAGAAATTAAAAAAAGAAGGAAAAACAAAACAAGATTTAGGAAGAGAAAAGTTCTTAGAAGAAGCTTGGGAGTGGACAAGGATATATGGAGGAACAATTCAAGAACAACAAAAGAAATTGGGATGTTCTTGTGATTGGGACAGAAGAAGATTTACTCTTGATGAAGGCTTATCTGATGCTGTTTTAGAACAATTTGTAGATTTATATAATAAAGGTTTAATTTACAAGGGAACAAGAATGATTAACTATTGCCCAAGTTGTAAAACCTCTATTTCTGATGCAGAAGTAGAGTATAAAGAGGAAGAAACGCATTTGTGGTATATAAGGTATAAAATAACTGGCACAGAGGATAGATATATCACTGTTGCAACAACAAGACCAGAGACAATGTTAGGAGATACAGCAGTTGCAGTAAGCCCAACAGATGAAAGATATGAAGATTTAATAGGAAAAACTTGTATACTTCCAATTATGAATAAAGAAATACCAATTATTGCAGATGAATTTGTAGAAAAAGAATTTGGAACAGGTGCAGTAAAAATAACTCCAGCACATGATATGAATGATTATCAATCAGGGCTAAGGCATAATCTTGAAATCATTTCAGTTTTTGATGATGACAATAGAATGGGAGATCTAGTTCCTAAGTATAAAGGAATGGATTTGATGACTGCAAGGAAGGCAATTGTAGAGGATTTAAAAGTAATTGGAGCATTAGTAAAGACAGAGGATTATGTTCACAATGTTGCAAAGTGTGAGAGGTGTAAAAATACAATTGAGCCAAAAGTTTCTGAGCAATGGTTTGTTGCAATGAAAGATTTAGCAAAAGCAGCAGCAGATTCTGTAAGAAATGGAGAAGTAAGGTTTATCCCTAAAAAATATGAAAAACAATATTTTAATTGGTTAGATAATATACAAGATTGGTGTATTTCAAGGCAATTATGGTGGGGACACAGGATTCCAGCATATTATTGTGAGAAATGTGGACATATAAATGTTGCGAAAAGTATGCCTGAAAAATGTGAAAAATGCGGAAGTACACATTTGCATCAAGATGAAGATACATTAGACACTTGGTTTAGTAGTGCCTTGTGGCCATTTTCAACACTTGGCTGGCCAAATACAGAAGCAGAAGATTACAAAACTTTTTACCCAACAAATGTACTAGTAACTGGTTTTGATATTATTACTTTCTGGGTATCAAGAATGATGTCACAAGGAATAGAACTTACAGGAAAAGCACCATTTAAAGATGTATTAATTCATGGCATGGTTCGTGATAGCCAAGGTAGGAAAATGTCTAAAACCTTAGGAAATGGAATTGATCCTATAGAGATTATAGATGAGTACGGCGCTGATAGCTTAAGATTTGCAGTAATTTCAGGTACAACAATGGGAAATGATATTAGATATATGCCAGAGAAACTAGAGCAAGCTTCAAATTTTGCTAATAAAATATGGAATGCAGCTAAGTTTATATTAATGAACACTCCTGAAGAAGAAAAAGTAAAAGAATTTGAAAAAGCTTTAGAGTGTGAGGATAAATATAATTCGGATGCGCTAATGATTGAAGATAAATGGATTTTAAATAAGCTAGATAGATTAATAGCAGATGTAACTAGAAACTTAGAAAATTACGATTTGGGTGTAGCATTAGATAAAATATATAGTTTTATTTGGAATGAATTTTGTGACTGGTATATAGAAATGTGTAAATCACGTATATATAGCAATAATGAAGAAACTAAGATTGTAGTAAGTGGAATGTTGAATTATGTATTTGGCTCATCTTTAAGATTATTACATCCATTTATGCCATTTGTGACATCAGAAATATATTCAAAACTAATTTGTTCTGGAACAGAAGATTTAATAGTAGCAGAGTGGCCAACTATAAGAGATGAATTTGCATTTGACCAGGAAGAAGAGGCAATGGAAAAAATAAAAGAACTTATTGTAGGAATTAGAAATGTTAGAAGTACGAAGAATATACATCCAAGCAAAAAATCAGAGCTAGTTATAATAAGTTCTAAGTATAAAAAAGAGTTAGAAAATGCACAAGATATTTTGCTAAAGTTAGGATTTGCCGATAGAATAGAAGTATTTGAAAGCCGAGAAGGATTAGATAAAAATGAAGAAACAAAGGAAAAAGTTGACAATGCTATGTCTATAATTTTAAGTGACATAGAAGCAGATATTCCATTAAAAGGATTAGTAGACCTTGAAGAGGAGAAAAACAAATTAAAAAGTGAAATTACAAGACTTGAGGGAGAAGTAGCAAGAGGAGAAAAGATGTTGTCAAATCCAGGTTTTGTGAATAAAGCACCAGCAGCAAAAGTAAATGAAGAAAAAGAAAAACTAGCCCAATATAAAGAGATGCTAGAATCTGCAAAAGATAGATTAGAAAAATTAAAATAAAATTCTGGAACAAGGGGACACACAATTTGTTTCAAATTTGGGACAGAGGGACAGACATATAAAATATTCTATGTCTGTCCCTTTTGTTCAAGCTACTGCAAACCTACAAATATTTTTTCAATTTCTCAATTGTATTTTCTTGGAATTGTATAAAATCATCTAAGATTTTTTGAGTTGTTTGATTTGCGTCAGGGTTCTGATTTTTTAATTTAACCCCTTCAATTATTCCCATATTAGTTCCTTTTATCATCATTTCTGCAATATGAGAATTACTTTTATCAGCAATAGTGCTTATTTGAATATCCATATATCCCATGAATTTTTGCATAGGTGGAAGTTCGGCAGGAAGATCATTAAAATTTTGTAATTCAGTATTTACTCTATTCAAAATATCATTATATTGATTGTATTGATAAATTAAATCATTTTTAAAATTATTATCTCCGACCTTTTCAGAAATGGTGGAAATAGAATCCATACCCATTTTTAATCCTTTGTTTACAGTATTTAAAATATATTTCTCATTTCCCATCAAAATCACGTTCCTTATTTATATTTAGGTTTTATGGATTTACCTATAAACCAATTGTATTTATAAAATTATTTTACCCACAATCAGAAAATTTATTACAATTACTTTTTATGTATGTCCATATGTTTCAAATTTAAAACAAATTGTGTGTCACTTTGTTTAAAAAATGAAATTTGTCGAAAACTTTCTAAAATTCAACAAAACTTCTCATATTTTGCTATTGGAAAAAAATGTAAAAAAGAATATAATTAGAAAAAACTAAGGAGGGATGTACTTGAATATCAATTTTATAAAACAGGACAAGCAATTAATTGTGGAAATTACTGAAGAAATAGACCACCATGTTGCAGAAAAGATAAGGAGGAAAGTAGATGATGAAATTACAAGATATATGCCTAGAAAAACTATATTTGATTTCAGTAGGGTTACTTTTATGGATAGTGCAGGAATAGGAATGCTTATTGGAAGATATAAGATGATGAGACTTATTGGAGGAAGTTTGGAGATTGTGAATGCAGGAAGTACCGTCAGTAGGATATTGGAAATGAGTGGAATAAATAAAATTATACCTATTGAAAAAATGGCTATGTAGAGTCAATTAAAAAGTGTCGCAGATAATAGGTCTGTCCCCGAAACGACAAAGTTGTCGTTTTAGGGACTGGCTCCAAAGCGACAAAAGGAGGATTTTTAAAATGTATGATAATGAAATGAAATTAGAGTTTTTGAGCAAATCTAGCAATGAGGCTTTTGCTAGAATTACTATTGCTGCTTTTGCATCACAACTTGATCCAACTATAGAGGAACTGGCAGATATTAAAACAGCTGTATCAGAAGCGGTAACCAATTGTATTATTCATGGCTATGAAGATGCGGAGGGGATTATTAAAATTAAAGCGAGGTTAATAAAAAATACCATAGAAATAGAAATTTCGGATACTGGTAAAGGTATTGAAAATGTAGAGTTGGCACGTAAACCGTTATATACAACTAAAGCAAATTTAGAAAGGTCTGGAATGGGCTTCACGATTATGGAAAGTTTTATGGATGATGTGGAAATTGATTCTGTATTTGGACTTGGAACAAAAATAATAATGAAGAAAAAGATAAAAAAGCATTTGGTGGAGCTTAAAGAAGAAGAGTTTGCTGGATTAGGGGGAGTGGGCTAATTGCTAGAACCTAGTTTATATGAAAATCAAGTGTCAGATATTATAGAAGCTCAAAACGGAGACAAATCTGCAATGGAAAAGTTAATAAATAACAACAATGGCTTAATCTGGAGTATTGTAAAAAGGTTTATTGATAGAGGATATGAAACAGAGGATTTATATCAAATTGCAGTTATAGGTTTTATGAGAGCTATAAAAAAGTTTGATACTAGTTTTGAGGTAAAGCTTTCAACATATGCAGTACCATATATATTAGGTGATTTAAGAAGATATATGCAAACAGAAGGACCAATAAAAATAAGTAGATCAATTAAAGA
The DNA here is from genome assembly GCA_944392505.1 of uncultured Clostridia bacterium. GTDB lineage: Bacteria > Bacillota > Clostridia > TANB77 > CAG-508 > CALXVA01. The sequence goes on from CALXWU010000002.1 coordinate 41,904, forward strand.
GTTGTTATACAAGATATCGGAGCTAGAGAAAGAATATTTAAAAAAAGGAAAAGAGGCTAGTATAGAAGAAATCGCAAACGAGATAGGTGTAAGTAAAGAAGATATTGTAATGGCATTAGAAAGTAAAAAGCCGGTAAATTCAATTTATGAAAACGAGTCAGATGAAGAGGGCTTAAGTCTGATGGATAAAATTAGTACCAATGTAGATGAACAGACTCTAATTGCAAACAAATTGACAATTTCAGAACTAATCGAGAATTTGGAAGAAAAAGAAAAACAAATTATACTTCTTAGATATTTTAGAGGAAAAACTCAAACAGAGGTTGCTAAAGTTATGGGAGTTAATCAAGTACAAATTTCAAGAATAGAAAAAAGAGTTCTGGAATTGATGAAAAGAAAGCTTACAGACGATAGTGCTATTACAGCATAAATAAAAATATAGGCACTACATGAGATTACATAGTGTAGATAATACAGATTGGAAATGAAAATGAAAAAAATATTTATATATATGTTTGTTTTAATACTAATATGCTTTTCGTTACCGATAATTTTTACTTCTGAATTTTCTGCAAGGGTAAATTCTACTGCATCAGAAGCACAGAATACGGAAATAGTGCAAAATAATATAACACAAGCTACATATGATTATGACGAATATAACACAATAAAGCTGCTGCATAAAGATGAAAATAAAATTGAAGAAATAGATTTAGATGAATATTTATATGGTGTTGTTTCTGCAGAAATGCCTGCTTCTTTTGAAGAAGAGGCTTTAAAAGCACAAGCTGTGGTTGCAAGAACTTATACAATATATAAAATTGTCAATAATGATGGAAAGCATGGAGAAGCCGATATATGTGATGACTCAACTTGTTGCCAAGCATGGATTTCAGAGCAAGACAGAAAAGATAGATGGGACGAAGACGAAAAAGAGGAGAATTGGAATAAGATTGTGAAGGCTGTAAATAGTACACCGGGGAAAATTGTAACCTACAATGGAGAACCGATAAATGCTTTTTTTCATTCCAATAGCGGAGGAACAACAGAAGCACCGATTGAGGTATGGGGAGGAAGTGGTTACCCATACTTGCAATCAGTTGCCACGGCTGGAGAAGATGCATACAGTCAATATAGTTCAGAAGCAGAGTTTACAGAAGCAGAATTTGAAGAAAAGATAAAAGAATTGCATAGTGATTTTGAAATAGATTTTGAGGATGAAAATTGCATAAAAATAGAAGAGTATACAGAGGGAAACAGAGTAAAAACGATAAAAATTGGGAATTTAGAACTATCTGGAGTAGAAGTTAGAAACATATTTGGCTTAAGATCTGCCAATTTTACAGTAACAATCGAAGATAACAAAATTAAATTTGAGGTTATTGGTTATGGACATGGAGTTGGCATGAGCCAAACAGGAGCAGATAGTCTGGCAAAAGAGGGAAAAACTTATGAAGAAATAATTCATCATTATTATACAGGTGTAGAAATTGAAGATATGTGAAAAAAATTAATTTAAGCTGTATAAAACTCTCAAAAATGTAAATACTTATGATAATAAAATTTATAGGAGGAATTTTTATGAGAAGAGAAAGAAGAGGATTTAATAAGGACAATATTGATTTTAAGAGAGTTCTATACATTGCAGGAGGTATTTTATCACTTTCAATTATTGCATTCATAGCAGTATTTATACTTTATGGTACAGGTGAGCAAGAACCAAGTCAAATAGCTAGATTTAATTCTTCAATTGTAGATGATTATTTAACAAATACAACAGAAGAAACAAGTACTCAGATGGGAAAAACAGTAAATGAAGTTCAAGGAAATTCTATAAATGAGATAGATGGTGAAGTAGGAAACACTGGAGTAAGCAATGAAAATGATGAAACAAAATATGCTGTTAATACCAGTAAGGTTGAAGGAAATAAAGTAGAAGAAACAACAGTAGATAAGAAAGAAGAGGAAGAAGTAAAAGATCCAGAATTTAAGATGCCTGTAGAAGGAGAAATTTTAAGAGAATATGCAAAAGACAGCTTAGTATATTCTCCAACCTTGGATGAATGGATAACACATAATGGGCTAGACATAACAGCAGCAAAAACAACAGTTGTAAAAGCTTCAGCGGATGGAACGGTAAAATCTATAAAAAATGATCCTAGATATGGACTTACAGTAGTAATTGAACATGTAAATGGCTTCACAAGTGTTTACTCAAACTTATTAACAGCAGAATTCATTGAAGAAGGAGAAGAAGTAAAACAGGGGCAAACCATTGCAACAGTTGGTAATACTGCAACATTTGAGATCGCAGATGAATCACATCTTCATTTTGAAATATTAAAAAATAATGAAAATGTCGATCCAGAATTATATATAAAGTAGTAGCATATTTTTTAAAAATATGCTATATTTTATGTGATAAATATGGCAAGGAGGAAATAATGGATTGGACATTTGAACAGAAACAAGCAATATATGAAAAAGGAAATAATATATTAGTTGCTGCAGCAGCTCGGTAGTGGTAAAACAGCTGTATTAGTAGAAAGAATAATAAATAAGGTGATTAATGAAGATGTGGATATTGACAAAATCTTAGTTGTTACATTTACTAATGCAGCTGCAAGTGAAATGCGAGAAAGAGTTTTGGATGCAATTTATAAAAAGCTTGAAGAAAATCCTGATGATGTAAAATTGCAAAGGCAAATCACATTATTAAATAAAGCAAGTATTTGTACAATCCATTCATTTTGCTTAGATGTAATAAGAAATAATTTCTATGAGATAGACACATCTGCAAATTTTAGAATTGGAGATACTGCAGAAATTGAAATGCTTAAAAATGATGTATTAGAAGAGTTATTTGAAGAAAAATACCTGCAAGAGGATAAAGGTTTTATTAAATTAATCGAAACTTATACTGATTATAGAGGAGATGAAAAATTACAAGAACTAGTTTTAAATATATATAAATACATACAAAGTAATCCATTCCCAGAAAAATGGATAAATGAAAAGGTTGAAGATTTTAATATAGATGTAAATGAAGATTTTTCAAAAACAATATGGGGAAAAGTTATTTTAGAAAATGTAAAAAGTGAAATTGAAGCAATGCTTTTGAAATTGGAGAATATAAAAAGAGAAACGCTAAAATATAGTGAACTTGATAAATTTTCAGGAGTATTACAAGAGGACATAAATAACTTAAAAGGTATAAAATTAGATAACTGGGATATTGCATATGAGAGTATTAATTCAGTTTCCTGGACGAAGTGGCCTGTAGATAAAAAAGTGACCTTAGATCTAAAAAATGAAGCAAAAGAAATAAGGGATCAAATAAAAAAAGATTTTAATACTCTAAATATAGGCTATACCTCAAAAGAGGCAAATGAAGATATAGCTAGCATGTATGGAATATTGGAGGAATTGAGAAAACTAATAATAGAATTCTCTACAAAATATGTTGAAGCAAAAAGAGAAAGAAATATTATTGACTTTAATGATATTGAACATTTTGCACTACAGATTTTGGTAGGGAAAAAATCAGATAGTGAAGATAAAGCGGTAGATGAAATACCATCAGAAGTGGCAAAAAAATACATAGATAAATTTGAAGAGATTTTAATTGACGAATACCAAGACAGTAACCTTGTGCAGGAAAAAATACTTACTAGTATTTCAAGAGGCAACAATATATTTATGGTTGGAGATGTTAAGCAAAGTATATATAAATTTAGACAAGCTAGACCAGAATTGTTTCTAGAGAAATATTCTACATATGCCTTGAAAAGTGTGCAAAATGTGGAAAGTAAAGGTATAAAAATTCAACTGTTTAAGAATTTTAGAAGTAGAAGAAATGTATTAGAAGTAACTAATCAGATTTTTGAAAATATAATGAGTGAAAAGCTTGGAAATGTCGAATATAACAATGAAGAATATTTAAATTATGGAGCAGATTATCCTAAGCCAGAAGAAAATATTAATATGGAGGGAATAGCAGAACTTAATATTATTGATTTAAAAGAAAAAGAAGATGAAGACGAGGAACAAGAGGAAACAGAGCGAATTGAAAATTCGGTATTGGAAGCAAGATTTGTAGCAAAAAAAATACAAGCTTTATTAAATAGTGATTATCAAGTATATGATAAAAAAGTGGGATATAGAAAGATTAGGGCAAAAGATATATGTGTGCTTTTAAGAGCAACCTCAGTATTAGCACCAATTTATGAAAAGGAAATTTCAGAGCTAAATATTCCTGTTTTTAGTGATTCATCAAATACATACTTAGAATCCATGGAAGTAGAAACAATTATGTCATTACTTAAAGTAATAGATAACCCAATGCAAGATATTCCATTAGTTACAGTCCTTAGGTCGAACATATTTGGATTTACAGATAATGATTTAATTGAGATACGATTATGTGATAAAAAGTGTTCTTTTTATGAATCAATGTTAAAAGCGAGAATTAGTGTAAATAGTAATCTTAGACACAAAATTGATGAAACCATAGACAAGATAGAAAAATGGAAGAAAGAAGAAAAATATACTCCATTAAATGAATTTATCTGGAAATTGTACTTAGAAACAGGCTTTTTAAATTATGTTAGTTTATTGCCAAATGGAAATTTGAGACAAGCAAATTTGAAAATGCTTTTTGAAAAGGCAAAACAATATGAAAAAGCTAGTTTTAAAGGATTATTCAACTTTATAAATTTCATTGATAAAGTAAAAACAAATAGTGGAGATTTATCTTCTGCTAAGATTATTGGAGAAAATGATGATGTAGTTAGAATAATGAGCATTCACAAAAGTAAAGGACTAGAATTTCCTGTTGTGTTCTTATCTAGCACAGGCAGAAAGTTCAATTTAAGGGATTTAAATACACCAATTTTACTACATCAAGATATGGGATTTGGACCACAATATATAGATTCTGAAAAGAAAATAGAATATAGTACACTTGCAAAAGAGGCAATAAGAATTGCAGCAAAAAAAGAAACAATATCAGAAGAAATGAGAGTCCTTTATGTTGCACTTACTCGTGCAAAAGAAAAGTTAATTATAACTGGTATTAGTAAAGATGCAGAGAAAGCTTTAAATGAAAAGGAAAAAATGCTTAGTATGGTAAGAAGAAATGATGCTTATCAATTAGATTTAGAAAACATGCAAGGTGCTAAAATACCAAGCCTAAAAATACATGAGAATATAGTGGGAAAATATACTTCTTATTTAGATTGGCTAGAATTAGTGTATCAATATAATAAAGAAAAAGAAATTGATAGTATATTATCATTAAATATTTATGATAAAAGGGATTTAGTAGAAAAACTTCAGAAAGAAGATCTAGAGAATTTTGATACAGAAAAAATTATTAAACAAAAAGCTGAAAAAGTGAAAGCTTCGGAGTTAATGAAAGAAATAGAGAAAAAGTTGGAATGGAAATATATATATATGGAATCATCAAAAATACCAACTAAAACATCAGTGACTAAACTTAAAGAATTGGAAATGGATAATGATATTGATGAATTAATAGACCTGGCTAGAAATAAAGGAAAAGAGCATATGGGATTAACTGCAAAACCTAAGTTTATGGAGGAAGTGCAAAAATTAACGGCTGCACAAAAAGGTACTTTAATTCATTTGTGCATACAAAAATTAGATGAAAAAATTGAGTATTCAAGAGATGATATAAAAGAGTTTATAGAAGATTTATGCAAGAGGAATATTATTTCTGAAATAGAAGCACAGAGCATTAATATTGATATATTATATAAATATACTAAATCTGAATTATGGCAAGAGTTAAAAAATGCGAAAGAAATCCATAAAGAAGCACCATTTTATATAAACGTTCCAGCTAGTAAGATATATGACGAAGCGGAAAAAAGTGAAATGATACTTGTGCAAGGTATTATAGACTTATACTATATAAGTAAAGAAGGAAAATTAATATTAGTGGATTTCAAAACAGATTATGTGCCAAATGGGGACGTAAGTAAATTAGAGGAAAAATATGCGGTTCAATTAGAATTATATAAAAATGCATTAGAGGGCGTGACTGGCAAAAAGGTAGACAAGGCAATGATTTGGGCACTTAGTAAATAAAATTTAATTGTAAAAGAAAATGGTTTATGATATAATCTGAAATAATGAATAGAAAATAATAAATAAAAAAAATAAATAAACAATAAGCAAGGCCTGTCCCAAAAACGAACAACTATGTGGTTTTGGGGACTGTCCCCAAAAGCGACAAAGGAGCAAAAAAATGAGTGATTTTGTGCATTTGCATGTCCATAGTGAATTTAGTTTGTTAGATGGAGCAAATAGAATAAAAGATTTACCAGTTAGAGCAAAAGAGCTTGGAATGGATGCTATGGCTATTACTGATCATGGTGTTATGTTTGGTACAATTGATTTTTATAAAGCTTGCAAAGCAAATGGTGTTAAGCCAATTATTGGTTGTGAAGTTTACGTTGCACCACGTAGTAGACATGATAAAGATGCTGAACTTGATAGCAAATATAACCATTTGATATTGCTAGCAAAAAATAATGAGGGTTATAAAAACTTATCTAAGCTTGTATCCTTAAGTTTTACAGAAGGTTTTTATTACAAACCTCGTATTGACAAGGAAATTCTAGAGAAATATCATGAAAATTTAATATGTTGTAGTGCATGTTTAGCAGGTGAAGTAAATCAAGCAATTCTAAAGAATGATATGGATGAAGCAAGAAAAGTGGCGACTTGGTTTAAGGGTGTATTTGGAAAAGACTATTATTTGGAAATTCAAAATAATGGTGTGAAAGAACAAGTATTAGTTAATCAGAAACTAGTACAGCTTTCTCGTGAACTTGATATTCCACTTGTTGCTACAAATGATGCACATTATTTGAAAAAAGAAGATGCATATAATCACGAAGTTTTATTATGTATTCAAACAGGTAAAAGAATGACTGATGAAGATAGAATGCGTTTTGAAACTGATGAGTTGTATATTAAATCACCTGAAGAGATGAAAGAATATTTTGCAAATGTACCTGATGCAATAGAAAATACAGTAAAAATTGCAAATGAATGTAATGTGGAATTTGAATTTGGACATACAATACTTCCAAATTATGATGTGCCAGAAGGTTTTGCAACACATTTTGATTATTTAAAAAGTCTTACAGATGACGGAATTATAAAACGTTATGGAGAAAATCCACCACAAGATATTATAGAAAGAAAAGATTATGAACTTTCTGTAATCAATAAAATGGGATA
>CALXWU010000003.1 GCA_944392505.1 uncultured Clostridia bacterium
ACTTATTTATTTAAACCATTAATAATACATACAGGAATAAATTTTCCAACAATAATAAATTCAGTTAATAATGTCTTCTACAATTTTATTTTTTCTTTTGCATTAACAGCTGAGTCATATATAAGAAATTTTGGATTTTTTAGAGAACCTGGGGTATATCAAGTTTTTATAATACTAGCATTGATATTTTTAATATTTGTTAAAAATATTAACATAAAATGCAAAACAAAAATTATATATACTTTAATCTTTACAGTGACAATATTGTCCACTTTTTCAACTACTGGAATTATTTTATTGGCATTGCTTTTTATTACATATATAGTAAAATTGATAAGAGACGGCAAAATGAATAGAAAGGGATTTATAATAATTACAACAATTGCAATAATTTGTAGTTTAATATTGACGTTACTTTACAATATAATACCTAGTTTTAGAGAAACATTAAGATTTTCAATAGAGAAAATTTTTACACCAAATGAATCTTTATCTGCAAGGCAAGAATCAATAATTGTTCCTTTAAAATTATATTTAAATAGTCCTATATTCGGTCAAAAATATATTGATGTAGTTGAAGCTATAGACCATAATACTAATACAACTATCAATATGTTTGCAATATATGGTTTACTCACAGGAGTAATTCATGTAATATTAATATATTTCTTAATAAAGAAAATGAAGCAATCTAGAATTGTATCGTTTTTAATATTTATAATGTATATAGTTGCTATTAATACACAGTTGTTAATTGGAAACTCAGTATTATGGATATTAATGTTTTCATGTTTTATGGATGATGAAACAATATCAAAAAAAGAAAAATATCTAGAAGGGGAAAAATAAGATGAAGAAAATACTATGGATAGTTAATACTATTTTTCCATATCCAGCAAAAGAGTTAGGAATGAAAAAAACATTTTTTGGAGGATGGTTAAATAGTTTATCTGATACACTAAGAAAAAGTGAAGATTTTAAGCTTGCTATTGCAGCAGTATACAATGGAAAAGATTTAAAAAAGATGGATGATGGACAAGTAATATATTATCTTCTTCCAGGAGCTCCTGCACTAAAATATGATAAGAAATTAGAAAGATATTGGAAGGATATTAACGAAGAATTTAAACCGGATTTAGTACATATAAACGGTACAGAATATGCTCATGGATTAGCATTTATCAAAGCTTGTCCAGATGCTACAACTATTACATCTATTCAAGGGTTAGTATCTGTATATGCTAATGTATATTATGCAAATATACCAGTAAAAGATATTATAAAAAATATTACATTTAGAGATATAATAAAAAATGATAGTATAATACAAGCAAGAAAAAAATTTATAAAACGTGGAAAAAACGAAATAGAAATTTTGAAAAAAACAAATGCTATTACTGGTAGAACAATTTGGGATTATTCTAATGTACAAGCTATTAATCCAAATGTTAAATTTTATTGGAGTAATAGAATTTTAAGAGAGGAATTTTATCAAAGTAAAAAATGGGATATTTCTAATATAGAAAGACATTCAATATTTTGTAGTCAAGCAGGGTATCCAATAAAAGGACTACATTATATGATTGAAGCAGTTAATATTTTAAAAAAAGAATATCTAGATATAAAAGTATATGTGGCTGGACAAAACATAACCAAAAGTGATACTATAAAGGAGAAAATGAAAATATCTGGGTATGGAAAATATATTAAAGGATTAATAAGAAAATATAATCTTGAAGAAAATATTATTTTTACAGGAATTCTAAATGCTCAAGGAATGGTAGATAAATTATTAAGGAGTAATGTATTTGTACAAACTTCTGCAATAGAAAATAGTCCAAACTCTTTAGGAGAAGCTATGATGCTTGGAGTACCTTGTATAGCATCATATGTTGGAGGAACTTGTGATATGCTAGAACATAAAAAAGAAGGATTTTTATATACATATACTGAACCTGCTATTTTAGCTGAATATATAAAAAGGATATTTGAAGATGATGAATTGTGCATGAAATTTAGCAATAATGCTATTAATAAAGCAAATATTACACACAACAAAGAAAGAATTACACAGGAAACAATGGATATGTATAATGATATTTTAAATAAAGAATAAAATGGGAGAAAAGTAGATGAGCTTAAATGGATTAAAATATATTGTGAAAGAACCTAAATTTATCTTGTATTATGTTGATAAATATTTGAAAATAAGAATTAGAGACGACCTGTATTTAAGAATTGTATATAAAAAAATTTTTAATAGAGAATTAGATTTAAAAAATCCAAAAACTTTTAATGAAAAATTACAATGGTTAAAATTATATGATAGAAATCCACAGTATACTGAAATGGTTGACAAATATCAAGTGAAAAAGTATATAGCAGATTTAATTGGTGAAGAATATATAATACCAACATTAGGAGTATATGATAAATTTGATGATATTGACTTTGAAAAATTACCAAATCAATTTGTCTTAAAATGTACACATGATTCAGGTAGTACAATAGTTTGTAGAGATAAAGATAATTTTGATTATAAACAAACCAAGAAAAAAATAAATAAGTTATTAAAAAAGAATTTCTTCTATGGTGGCAGAGAGTGGCCATATAAAAACGTAAAGCCACGAATAATAGTTGAGAAATTTATGCAGAATGGTGAAGAAAAAGAACTTAAGGATTATAAATTCTATTGTTTTAGTGGAATACCAAAATTTCTATACGTTTCAGAAGGATTGGAAAATCATGAAACTGCTAGAATATCATTTTTCGATATGAATTTCAACTTTGAAGATTTTTCAAGAACTGACTATAAAAAAATGGATAAAAAACCTGATAAACCTGTTAATTTTGAAAAAATGAAAGAATTAGCAGCAAAATTATCAAAAGGTATACCTTTTGTAAGAATTGATTTATATGAAATTAATGGACAATTATATTTTAGTGAATTTACCTTTAGTCCATGCTCTGGATTTATGTTATTTAATCCAGAAGAGTATGATGAAATTGTAGGAAATCTTTTAGTATTACCAGGAGAAAAAAATAATGAGAAGTAAAAAAGCAATAAAAAACATAATAGCATCTGTATGTCAACAAGTTGTAATATTTGTCTGTGGCTTAATTGTTCCAAAGGCCATAATAAGTACTTTCGGCTCAAGTGTAAATGGCTTGATATCTTCTATTACACAATTTCTATCATATATTAGCCTATTGGAAGCAGGAATTGGACCAGTAATAAAGGCAGCATTATATAAACCTATAGCCCAAAAGGATAAACAAGAGATTGAAAAAATTTTAAAATCTAGTCAAAAATTTTTCAGGGTCATATCTGGAATCTTAATAATATATTTAATAATTTTATGCTTTGTCTATCCTTTAATTGTAGCGGACCAATTTGATTACTGGTTTACAGTGTCACTAATAGTTATAATTTCAATAAGTACATTCGCAGAATATTTTTTTGGCATGGTATATACGCTATATTTACAAGCTGAACAAAAAACATATATTACTGCTTTATTGCAAAGTGGATCAACAATATTAAATGCAATATTAGTTATAATGCTTATAAGATTTAATACTAATATACAAATCGTTAAATTAGTAAGTGCTTTTGTTTTTGTATTAAGACCAATAATTCAGAATATATACGTTAAGAAAAAATATAATATTAACTTTAAAGAGGTAAAAGAAAAGTATAATTTAAAACAAAAATGGGATGGCTTAGCACAGCACATTGCAGCGGTTGTTCATAGTAGTACTGATGTTGCGGTATTAACAATATTTACAAATACAGCTGAAGTGTCTGTTTATACAGTGTATCTGTTTGTTGTAAATGGAGTGAAGAATATTGTACAAGCATTTACTGGAGGAGTAGATGCATCTTTTGGAGATATGATAGTAAAAGGAGAAAAAGAGAATCTTAACAAAAGCTTTAAAACATATGAGTTGTTCTACTATACCCTTATCACTATAGTGTATATAGTTACAATGATTTTGATATTACCATTTGTTTCTGTGTATACAAGAGGAATAACAGATATAAATTACTACAGACCAACATTTGCGATACTTATAATTGTGGCAGAGTTGTTTTGGTCGATTAGGTTACCATATAGTTCTATTACATTAGCGGCGGGTCATTTTAGAGAGACTAAAAAAGGAGCTTGGTTAGAAGCTTTTTTAAATTTATTCTTATCAATTATATTAGTATTTAAATTTGGTATGATTGGCGTTGCAATAGGAACATTAGTTGCAATGTTAGTTAGAACAATAGAATTTATTTATCACTCTTCAAAATATATTTTAAAAAGGAAAATAAGAGATGCCGTTGGAAGAATAACCTTGCTTGCAATAGAAACTTTACTAATTGTGCCAATTGGAATGATAATATGTAATAGATATAATGTTGATTCATATATAACATGGATAATTATGGCTATAAGTGTAACCCTAACTGTAGCATTCATAGTCATTAGTGTAAATTCGATAATTTATAAAAAGGATGTTAAATCATTAATAGATATGTTAAAAAGAAATTTTTTGAAGAGAGGAGTTAATTAAAATGAAAACATATTTTATTACAGGAGGAGCTGGATTTATAGGCTCTAGCTTAGCAGAAAAATTATTAAATGATGGAAATAAGGTTGTAACAATAGATAATTTTTGTGATTTTTATAGTCAAAAAATAAAAGAAAATAATATTAAGAATTTGATATCAAACCCAAATTTTAAAATATACAAAGATGATATAAGAAGTAGAGAAGGAGTTAAAAAAGTATTTGATGAAAATCAAATAGATATAGTTATGCATTTGGCCGCAATGGCAGGAGTTAGACCCTCTATTAATAATCCTATTCTATATCAAGAAGTAAATTGTCTGGGAACACAAAACATACTTGAAGAAATGAGATTACATAATTGCAATAATTTGGTAATGGCTTCGTCAAGTAGTGTCTATGGAAACTGTAAAGAAGTACCTTTTAAAGAGGATATGATTGTGGATTTTGCTATTAGTCCTTATGCAGCTACTAAGAAAGCAAATGAGGTAATGACACATGTGTATCACAAACTTTATAATATGAATGTGATTATGTTAAGATTTTTTACAGTATATGGACCAAAGCAAAGACCAGATTTAGCAATTAATAAATTTACCAGATTAATGCTAGAAGGCAAAGAAATTCCGATGTTCGGAGATGGAACAACTTCTAGAGATTATACATACATTGAAGATATTGTAGATGGAATAGATAGAGCTTGCAAGTATACTTTAGAAAATAAAGATGTTTATGAAATATTAAATATAGGAAATTCATCACCAATATCATTAAAAGAAATGATTGATATAATTGCAACAACTCTAGGAACAGAGCCGAAAATAAAACAATTACCAATGCAGCCTGGAGACGTAGAAAGGACTTATGCGGACATATCAAAAGCAAAAAGATTAATTGGATATGAGCCCAAAACAAGTTTCACAGAAGGAATAAAAAAATTTGTAGAGTGGTATAAGGAAAATATGGAGCTATATGAGAATAAAATATAAAATTTTATATTTAAATAAAAATAATAAATTAGTTTTAGGAGATGAAACAATATGAAACAATATAATATAGTAGTAGCAGGAACAGGATATGTAGGATTAGTTACAGGTGTATGCTTAGCAGAGAAAGGACACAAAGTAACATGCGTTGATGTAAATCAAGAGAAAATTGATTATATGAAGAAAGGAAAATCACCAATTTATGAAAAAGATTTGGAAGAACTGATGATAAAAAACAAAGATAGATTAAATTACACAACAGATTCAGCTAGTATATACAAAAGCGCAGATGTAATTTTTATTGGCGTAGGAACGCCTGAAAAAAAAGATGGAAGTGCTAATTTAAAATATGTTTACAAGGTAGCAAAAGAAATTGCTCAAAGCCTTGAAAAGGACTGTATTATTGTAATAAAATCTACAGTACCAATAGGAACAAATAAAAAAATAGAAAAGTATATAAGGTCTAATCTAAAGAATGATGTTGACGTTGAATTAGTTTCTAACCCAGAATTTTTATCACAAGGAACGGCTGTACATGATACTTTACATGCTCAGAGAATAGTAATAGGTGTAAAATCTAAGAATGCAGAAAAAATTATGAGAGAAGTATATGACCCTTTTGAAGTAGAATATGTAATTACAGATAGAGAAAGTGCAGAAATGATAAAATATGCTTCAAATGATTTCTTAGCTTTAAAAATATCATATATTAATGAAATTGCAAATTTATGTGAAATAGTTGGAGCTAATATTACTGATGTGGCTAAGGGGATGGGACTAGATAGTAGAATTGGTAATAAATTCCTAAATGCAGGAATCGGATATGGTGGTTCTTGCTTCCCAAAAGACACTAAGGCTTTAAATTGGCTGGGTAATTTTTATGATTATGAACTAAAAACAGTAAAAGCAGCAATAGAAGTGAATGAAAATCAAAAAATAAAATTAATAAAGAAGGCTAGGAAATATTACGAAAGCTTTGAAGGAATTAATGTAGCCGTTTTAGGCTTATCATTTAAACCAAATACGGATGATTTAAGGGAAGCACCATCATTAGATTGCATACCAATATTATTAGATGATGGAGCAAAAATTAAGGCATATGATCCAGTTGCAGAGAATAATTACAAAAAGATTTATCCTACTGAAATCGAATATTGTAAGTCTGTTGAGGATACATTGAAGGATGCAGATATTTGTTTCATTTTTACAGAATGGGATTTCGTAAAAGAAATGGATATAAGCTTATTTAAAAAACTTATGGCAAAACCTATTGTATTAGACGGAAGAAATTGCTTTGATTTAAACAAAGTAAAAAACGAAAGAATTATTTATGAATCAATAGGCAGAAAATTAATTGATAATATTTAATAATAAATTAAAAACAATATTTTTAACTTACTATACTATTATAGTATTGTAAGGAGGAGGAAATATGTTACAGAAACTAGAATATCCATTTGATTCGGATTATATTTTAAAAAAGAAAAAGTCATTGAAGAAAAAACTATTAGAAAGTTCTTGTGGCTTTATTGAAAAAAATATAGCAATTTTAGATGGTTCAACAACGAATGATATTAAACTTGTTTTGGAGTTATTTTTGCTAAACAATGGAATAAAACCAAAATTTTATGAATCAGAATACAATCAGTTTTGGCAGGATGCAATGCTTGAAAATAAAGAACTAGAAGAATTTAAACCAGAGATTATTTTTATACATACAACTAATAGGAATATTACAAATTACCCAACAATCGGTGAAAGCAATGAAGGAAAAGTATTTTTGTAATCTATCTTAAAATTCACTTTACTTTTGGGATAAAAATTTATATAATAATTACATTAATAAATAAAATGATGAAAGAATATGCTATTTTAGTAATAAAATTAGTTGAATAATGTAAATTTTATGATATTACAAAATATTAAAAAGAAATATTTAATATAAGAAAGGCCTTGATAAATTATGAGTTATACACCAAAACGAATGAAAGGGGAAGACCCTTATCAGAGAATGAGAAGGGAATATGAGGAAAGTGGTAATAGAATCCATAAAACTTCAAATAAAAAGAAAAGTACTAAAAAAAGAAAAAATAATGAAATAGACATTATATTTAAAATTTTAGCTGTAATTTATATACTTGTAACAATAATATTTTATCGTTCAGTAACTAGACTTAATATGTTGCCAACAAGTTATGTTGTCATATTTACAATTGCAGAAATCATATTTACGGTCCTAATAGTTTTAGGATTGGGGAAAAGGCATAAAACATATAAACTAAATATTGTTTGCCTCGTTATTGCACTACTAATTTCAGGAGTATATTTGTATGTTTCTAATTATGCAAATGCCACAAAAGATTTTCTTGGCTCAATGTTCCAAGAGGTACAGGAAACAGAAGAATACTATGTAGTGGTTAGAAGTGAAAGTGAATATGATGAATTGAACGATTTAGATGGAGAAAGTATATATACCTTCCAATTAGAAGATGATGTAAAAACTGATGTCGAAAATCAGATAGAAGTTACATTTGAATCTGGTTCAAATTTAACGGACTTAGGTAATGATTTACTTGATGAAAGTATTGATGCTATATTAATAAGTTCATCACAATATAGTATAATAGATGAGGAAATAGAAAACTTTATAGATAATACTAAAATAATATATACAGCTCACCATGCAATTAAGAAGGTGGAAAATGTTAGTTCAGAAGGTTCTAAATATACTATTAACAATGGTACGTTTAATATATACATTAGTGGAATAGATACTTCTGGAAGTATAAGTAATGTATCAAGAAGTGATGCTAATATATTAGTTACAGTAAATACTAATACACATGAAATCTTACTCACATCAATCCCAAGAGATTATTATGTAACACTTCATAGCAAGGGTGCAAAAGACAAATTAACGCATTCAGGATTATATGGAGTTAATGAGACAGTAATTACAGTAGAGGATTTATTAGATACTGAAATCAATTATTATGTTAGAGTAAACTTCACAACTGTTATTAAATTAGTAGATGTGTTAGGGGGAATTCAAGTATATTCTGATTATGATTTCACAGCACAAGGATACCACTTCAATCAAGGATATAATTACTTAAATGGTGAACAAGCTTTAGCATTTAGTAGAGAAAGACATTCCTTTGCTTCAGGTGACAACCAAAGAGTAAAAAATCAACAGGCTGTAATAGAGGCAATAATTAATAAAGTATTGAGTGCTCAACTTTTCACTAATTATACAAACATACTTGATTCACTTGAAGGAAGCTTCCAAACTAATATAACAGAATCAGAGATAAATAAAATAGTACAAGATCAGTTAAGCAATATGTCATCATGGCAAATAGATAATAATGCTTTAGTGGGAACTGGTTCATCAGGACCAACATATTCATTAGGAAATGTAAATTCATATATAATGCTTCCAGATAGTTCTTCAGTAGAAGAAGCAAAAGAATTGATTGATGAGGTATTAGGAGAGTAAAAACAAAAATAGCAGAGTTCAAAATCTCTGCTATTTTTTTGATATTTTGATATATTGTAAATTGTATTTATTTTGTTTTAAACCTTACCCACTATATCCAGTATCATTTATTATATCATCACTAATTTCTTGTACAGTTTCAGTAGGAGTGTAATCATCATTTCCAAATAGTTCTGCATGCAATTCTTTTACATTAGATTCTAAGGTTACAGGTACTCCATACCAAGCATCTGTAGATATTCCACGTACCTCATATGGCCAACCTTCACTATTCTTAATACTGTAGAATGGAACAGCTGGAAGCATTGAAATTATCTCATTACTTGATAAATTTGTTGAGATAAGAGGCAAAATGGTATCTACAAAATTAGATAATTCAGAAACACCCAAAGTTTTTACTTTATCAAATACAGCCTCAATTACAGTTCTCATACGTTCAGTTCTCTGATAATCTGAGTCTATTTTCCTAATTCTTGAATATGCTAAAGCTTGTTCTCCATCTAAAGTATAAGTTCCGCCAGAGCTTAATCCGCTTATTTGTGTTGCTTCTGCATCTGTGACTTTTATAGTTACTCCACCAATTGAATCCACAACTGTTTTTACAGTTTCAAAATTTACTGTAACAAATTCCGTTATGTTTAAGTCTAAGTTCTTATTTAAAGTACTCATTGCAAGTTCTGGACCACCATATGCATATGCATGAGTTATTTTATCTAATCCATGTCCATCAATTTGAACATAAGTGTCTCTATATACAGAAGTAAGATTTACATCATTTGTTTTCTTATTTATACTAACAATTATTATACAATCGCTTCGTGTATTACTAAATGAGCCATCTTGAGAATCTACACCCAATAAAACAATATTTCTGTAATCCTTTAATTTTTCATCTACTCCAGAATTTACATGAATCGAACTTTCGTCAATTTCTACATAATCCATATTGCTTAATTTATCTGTTAAAATAGCATATCCAACACCTAAAGCTAGTCCGAGAAGAATTAATATAATAAGTAGGAATATTCCTAAACCTTTTAAAAATCCACCTTTATTTGATATTAAATATTTTTTCAAATCAATTTCCTCCAATCTTTTGAATAAGCAAATTGTATCAAATTTTTATGTGAAATTCAAGAAAATGCGGAATATTAAGAAAAGATTAAGATAAATACTAAAGATTGTAATTTTAATGTATAAAAATGCTCTTTTTTTCTAAAAATATAAAAAAAGGAGTGATTTTTTATGTATAATTTTAGAACAGATTTAGCTTTAGAAAGAAGAGATTTATATAATAAAGCACATAATGTTGAAAAAGATATTGATGGTATAGAAACAGAAGAGGAACAGATTGATGATAAGATAAAAGTCTCAAGGGTAAAGGTAACAAACCAAACAGGGGCAGAAGCAATTGGAAAACCAGAAGGAAATTATATTACTATTGATTTTAAAAATTTAAAGATTGCAACTGATGAAGAAATACAAAAAGCTTCTGAAACAGTTACAAAAGAATTAAAAACATTATTAGATAAACATGTTGGGCTTCAAGCTTCAATTTTAGTAGTAGGACTTGGCAATATTTATGTTACACCAGATGCTTTAGGACCAAAAGTAATAAATGAAATAGATATTACCAGACATTTACTAGAATATATGCCTGAAGTGCTTGACCAAAACACCAGAGAAGTAAGTGCTGTTTCACCGGGGGTACTTGGGACAACAGGAATTGAGACCTTAGAGATTTTAAAAGGAATTGTAGATAACATTAAGCCTAAATTGGTAATTGTAATTGATGCATTAGCTTCAAGAAGTATAGAAAGGATTAGTAGTTCTATACAGCTTGCCGATACTGGAATCGTCCCAGGTGCAGGTGTAGGAAATGCAAGGAAAGAATTAACACAAAACACCTTAGGAGTGCCAGTTATAGCTATGCGGTATTCCTACAGTTGTAGAAGCGGCTACAATAGCAGCAGATAGTTTAACATTGCTAATTCAAAAGGTTCAAGAACAAGCACAATCTAATGATTTTTTAAATCAATTGCAGGAAGAGGATAAGTATACTCTAATAAAAGAGGTTTTAGCTCCAGCAGAATATAACTTTATCGTGACACCTAAAGAAATTGATGAGCTCATAGAAAAAATGAAGGATGTTGTAGCAAGAGGAATTAATTTTGCAATAAATTAAAAGAAAATGCTTTACAAATTTTGATAGAGCACATCATTTTTTAAATTATGTTTTATGAAAAAATGATGTGTTTTAATATGTAATTTTTCTTAGAAATCGTAAAAAAGAGGTTTACTACTGCTAAATATAATGATATAATGCTACATGAGAAAAAAAGACATTTTATTGTCAGATTGTGAGGCGTGTATGGACTGGAAGGATAATATAATAACTAAAAATAAAATGGATAGTATAAAGAATTTTGAGGAAAAGAAATTAGTTGCTGAAAAAGTTGCTGAAAAAGTTAAAGATGGACAAGTTATTGGATTTGGATCTGGCTCTACTTCATATTTAGCTACTATTGCAATAGCAGATAAAATAAAAAGAGAAAGCATTCATATTACAGCAATTCCAACATCACTTGAGATTAAATTATTATGTGGATACCTAAAAATCCCAATAACAACCTTAAACGATAAAAAACCTGATTGGAGTTTTGACGGAGCAGATGAAGTTGATAATAATAATTGGCTTATTAAAGGTATGGGAGGAGCTTTATTTAAGGAAAAGCTAAATATTGTTAATTCTCCTATTACATATATTTTAATAGATAAGAGTAAAAGAGTAAATAAACTAGGAGAAAAGTGTAAAGTCCCAGTAGAATGTTTCCCAGAGGCAATAAGCTATGTTAAAGAAGAACTAACGAAGATTGGGGCAACTGAAATTGAAATAAGAGAAGCTGTTTCAAAAGCAGGACCAGTGATAACTGAAAATGGAAATGTAATTCTAGATGTGAAATTTGATAACATTACAGAAGGTTTAGAGAAGAAAATTAAGAGTATTCCTGGAGTGATTGAAAGCGGATTATTTATTAGCTATAAAGTTGAAATTATAGAATAAATGTTATAAAAAGTGTTAAACTAAAAAAATAATAAATGAAATTTAAAATAATAATAAATTTATCATAAAAAAGGAAGGAACATTAATATGTGGGGAGATATAGCAATAGCCTTTTTACTAGCTTTTATTACGACATTTGTAGTTACACCACACACAATGAGATTAGCTAAAAAAGTAGGAGCAATAGATATACCAAATGATAGAAGAGTAAATAAAAAACCAATGCCAAGACTACGGAGGAGTGGCAGTAATTGCAGGATTTTTTGTTTCAGTAATATATTTAATAATTACAACATCATTAGAAGGAAAAATAGACTTCTTTGGAGAGGATAGTTATTACTTAAAGTTAATAGGATTTTTTGCAGGAATTTTAGTATTAGGAATAACATGCTTTATAGATGACTCAAAAGGAATTCCAAGCTTAGTAAAACTTGCAGCACAAATAGTAGCTGCTATTATAGTAGTAGTTTGTGGTATTAGAATCGAGGATATTTCTATTCCATTTACAGATGGTAAGATTGTGATAAGTGGAGTATTTTCGTATATAATTACAATCTGTTGGATTGTGGGAATAACTAATGCTATTAATTTAATTGATGGACTAGATGGTTTATCATCTGGAGTGACTTTAATTTCATGTTTATCTTTATTAATGGTATTTGCATTAAATGGTTCACCATTAATTGCAATCGTACTTATTACAGCTTTAGCAGGAGCTTTAGTTGGATTTTTGCCCTTTAATTTTAGCCCAGCCAAAACCTTTATAGGAGATACTGGCTCTAATTTTATGGGATTCGCTTTAGCTATAATTTCGATCTTGGGTGTAGCTAAAACTTATACAGCCTTAGTTTTAATCGCTCCAATAATTATCTTAGGTATGCCTATATTTGATACTATTTTCGCAATATTTAGAAGAATTATAAAAGGAAAGTCATTGAAAGCAGTATTCCAACCAGATAAAGGACATCTTCACCACAAATTAATGGCAAAAGGATATACACAAAAACAAGCTGTTTTAATTATGTATGGTATAACAGCAATACTTGGAATGTTTGCAGTTATTTTGCTAGAAAGTGGGATTTGGAAGGCATTATCATTTGCATTATTAATAATTGCAATAGTTGCAATAGGATATAAGGACATGAATAAATTATTAAGTGATGATTTAAATGATGAAAAAACTACTGATGCCAATGAAATTGATAAAAAACATATTAGAAAACAAGATTAAATAATGGTTATAGGTAATCCGTAAAACCTAAATTTACAATAAGGAATGTGAACGATATTGGATGAGGAACGTATAATTACTCCAGAACTAACAGACCTTAGTGAGGAAAAGTTTGAAAATTCATTAAGACCAAAAACTTTGTCAGAATATATAGGACAAGATAAAGTTAAAGAAAATATGAAAGTGTATATTGAGGCAGCTAAAAAAAGGGGAGAACCACTAGACCATGTCCTTTTATATGGACCTCCAGGATTAGGAAAAACTACACTTGCCAATATTATTTCAAATGAGATGAATTCAAATATAAAAATTACTTCAGGACCTGCTATCTCAAAACCAGGAGATTTAGCTGCGCTTCTTACAAACTTATCTGAATTTGATGTTTTGTTTATTGATGAGATACATAGATTAAATAAAAGTGTTGAAGAAATTCTGTACCCAGCTTTAGAAGACTACACTTTAGATATCATAATCGGTAAGGGACCGAGTGCAAGATCCATAAGACTTGATTTGCCTAAATTCACATTAATAGGAGCAACTACAAAAGCAGGCTCACTTGCAACACCACTTCGTGATAGATTTGGAATAATACATAGACTAGAGTTATATAGCACAGAGGATTTGACAACAATAATTAAGAGATCAGCCAATATTTTAGAGATAAATATAGATAATGACTCTGCAGTAGAAATTGCAAGAAGATCAAGAGGAACGCCAAGAATTGCTAACAGATTACTAAAAAGAGTAAGAGATTATGCAGCAGTCTTAGGAGATGGAAACATAACCTTAAAGATTACTAAAATTGCATTAAACAAATTAGAAATTGACGATTTGGGTTTGGATGAAATAGATAGAAGAATCTTAGAAACATTAATTATAAAATATAGAGGTAGACCAGTAGGAATAGAAACAATTGCAACAACCTTAGGAGAAGAAGTCGATACAATTGAAGATGTGTACGAACCATACCTTATACAAATTGGCTTTATATCAAGAACTGTAAGAGGTAGAGTAGCACTACCTGCAGCTTATGAGCATATTGGCGTACCATACAATGGAGGAAATGAACAATTGTCGCTTTAGTGTCGTTTTTAGGGACAGGCGTTAAAAACGAACAACATTGCGGTTTTAACGCCTGTCCCTAAAAGCGACAAAATAAAATCTATAATAGAAGGGGTGTAAGATAAATGAAGGTAGCAGTATTAATACCTTGCTATAATGAAGAATTGACAGTAAAAAAAGTAGTTGAAGATTTCAAAAAAGAATTGCCTGATGCTGATATTTATGTATATAACAACAATTCTACAGATAAGACTGTAGAGCTTGCGAAAGCAGCAGGAGCAATTGTGAGAAATGAATATAAACAGGGAAAAGGCAATGTTGTGAAAAGAATGTTTGAAGATGTAGAAGCAGACATATATGTATTAGTAGATGGAGATGATACATATCCTGCTTCATCTGTGCATGATTTAATAAAACCTGTAGCAGAAGGTGTTGCAGATATGGCTGTAGGGGATAGACTTTCAAACGGAACTTATAAAAAAGAGAATAAAAGAACCTTTCACAATTTTGGCAATATTTTAGTTAGAGGTGCAATAAACCTTTCCTTTGGCTCAAAATTAAAAGATATTATGACGGGCTACAGAGCTTTTAATAAAAAAATGGTAAAGAATTTACCAATAACAACAAAGAAATTTGAAGTAGAAACAGAAATGACTCTGCAGGCTTTAGATAAGAATTTCACTATTAAAGAAATTCCTATAGATTATAGAGATAGACCTAAAGGAAGTAGCTCGAAATTAAATACCGTTTCAGATGGAATTAAAGTTTTAAGAGAGATTATAAGATTATTCAAGGATTACAAACCTTTCAAATTCTTTTTATTAATAGCCGTTATTTTATTTTTACTAGGGCTTATTGTAGGGTTACCTGTAATAATTGAATTCTTTCAAACACAATATATCACAAAAGTTCCATCAGCAATACTTGCTACAGGATTTATTTTGTTAGCAGTAATATTTGGTCAATGTGGAGTTATTTTGGACACTTATGTAAAACGCAATAGAGAGAGCTATAGACTAAATATTCTACGATATACTCAAATGGAAGAATGTAAGGACCTTATAAAAAACAATTGGAAAATAGATGGGAGATAAACGATATGAAAAAAAATATTTTAATAACTATTGCAAAATATATTTTGATTTTTGCAATTTTAATAGGAATTTATTTAGTTTTATTAACAATCACAAGTTTAATTCCTTCTTCTGTTTTAGAAGATAACGTAAGGAGAAGTTCAGAAACTCTAGTACAGGAAGGAGAAAAAGTTGTATTTAATTTAGGCTACAAAGGTGAAATTATTTTTACATTTACTGACGCTCTTATGATAAATACGGCATATTCAGTTGATAGTAGTCATCCTTTCCAAAGTGCAATATTGGCGAGAAAGAATTATATACCGGGACAAACAAAGCTCGTTTACCGGAGACAGTCAATATAACTTAGGAGCAAATGAAAAGTATATAAATAAAGAAAATGGAGATTTATATCAAACTAAAGAGTTGTATGGTCTTATGCATGGAGATAATATCGAGGATTCATATGAATATGCGAGATATTGGCACGGATATTTAGCGGTTTTAAGACCACTTTTAACTCTATTTGATTATTCAGCAATAAGAATTATATTACTTATTGCAACCTTAATAAGTATTGTCGCTATGATAGTATTATTATGCAGGAAAGCAAATATAATAAGCGGAATTATTTATGGAATTGGGTTACTTGCTATAAATATATTTATTGTATCAAGATCTATAAATGAAATATTAATTTTCTTGGTTGCATTTATAAGTTCAATTATATTGCTTTTGAAAAAAGATACAAAAAAGAACATTGGAATTTTCTTTTTTGCAATAGGTTCGATTTCAAACTTCATAGACTTATTAACAGCACCATTAGTAACTTTAGGCTTTACTGCTATTACATATTTCTTGATAATTCAAAAACAAGAGGAAAAGGCAAATATAAAAGAATATATATTAGATATTTTAAAAATAGGAATATCTTGGACATTAGGTTATGGAATTACATGGATTACTAAATGGGTAATAACAGAAGTGATTTATGGAAGACCGATAATTTCCCAAGCAATTGAGCAAGCTTTATTTAGAAGTGATGTGCCAACCTACAATGGAATAGAACTATTTACACCATTCGATGTAATAACTAGAAACATGAGTTATTTGTCAAATCTGGTTATTAGTGTAATATCAGTAATTGCGGTCATATATTTAATTGTAATTATAATTAAAAATTTTAAAAAGAAAATTAATGTAAAAGAAAATTTAAAAAAATGTTTACCATATGCAATAATATTTTTCTTCCCAATGATATGGTATTTAGTAATAAAACAACACTCATATACACATGTATACTTTACATATAGACTTTTAGTTATATCTATAATTTGTTTACTTGTGATAGCAACAAAGATATTTAAGGCTGAACCAGAAATAGAGGTGTAATTTAATGAAACTTTTAATGCATACATGTTGTGCACCATGCAGTGTGTACTGTATTGATTCACTAAGAAATGAAGGAATAGAGCCAACAGTCTACTGGTATAATCCAAATATACATCCATATATGGAATACAAAGCAAGGAGAGATTGCCTAAAAGAATATACTTTATCTATTGGGGTAAGTGCTATTTTTGAAGAAAATTATGGGTTAGATGAATTTTGCAAAAATGTTATATGTGATTTAAAAAATAGATGCGTTAATTATTGCTATAGAGTTCGTATGGAGCAAACTGCAAAATATGCTAAGGAAAATGGATATGATACTATCACAACAACACTTTTAGTAAGTCCTTATCAAAAACATGAAGAATTAAAAGCGATTTGTGAAGAGATTGCAGAAAAGTACGGATTAACTTTTTTATACAGAGATTTTAGAATCGGCTTTAGAGAAGGGCAAGCAAAAGCGAGAAAACTAGGATTATACATACAAAAATACTGTGGATGCATTTTTTCGGAGGAGGATAGGTATAGGGCGAAAATTGAGAAAGATATGGAAAAAAATAATAAAATTGTGTCATCAGTGGAAACGCAATATAAAAAATAAGGAAGTGATATTATTATATGGCTAATAAAAAAGCTGAAATTACTATTCGTTCAAGTGCAGCTGAATATCTAACTTATGTAGCAGCAGTAGGAGAAAATCCAGAATCAGTTGAAGTTAGATATGAAGATGAAAATATATGGTTAACTCAAAAAATGCTAGCGACAGTTTATGGAGTCGATGTAAGAACAATTAATTATCACATAAAAAAAATATATGCAGATAATGAATTGGAAGAGAATTCAACTATCCGAAATTTTGAGATAGTTCAAAAAGAAGGTAGCAGAGAAGTTTCGAGAAATGTTACTCATTATAATTTGCAAATGATAATAGCTGTTGGTTTTAAAGTTAATAATGAAAGAGCAGTACAGTTTAGAAAATGGGCAAATCAAATTGTAAAAGATTACACTATAAAAGGTTGGGTAATGGATGATGAGCGTCTAAAAAATGGAGGTTCAATTTTAACAGAAAAATATTTTGAAGAACAGCTGGAACGTATAAGAGAAATAAGAATGTCAGAAAGAAAATTCTATCAAAAAATTACTGATATATATGCAACTTCCATTGATTACGATAAAAATGCAAAAGCAACAATTAGATTTTTCACTAGTGTTCAAAATAAACTTCATTATGCAGTATCACGGAAATACTGCAGCAGAAATCATATATAATAGAGCAGACCATAAAAAAGAACACATGGGATTAACATCATGGGAAGGAGCACCAAATAGTAAAATACATAAATACGATGTTATCATTGCAAAAAATTATTTATCAGAAACGGAAATAGGTCAATTAGAAAGAATGGTATCTGCTTACTTAGATTTAGCAGAAATGCAAGCAATGAGACATATTCCAATGACGATGGCAGATTGGGAGGAAAGATTAAATGGCTTCTTGAAATTATGGGATCATGAAGTTTTAAAAGACAACGGAAAAATTTCAGCAGAGATGGCAAAACTTCATGCAGAAACAGAATTTGAAAAATATAGAATTGTTCAAGACAAAATTTACATATCGGATTTCGATGAACTTTTATTGAATAGTAAAAAATTAAACAAGAAAGCAAAATAGTAGGAAGATAATAGAAGATTTATTAAAAATATTTTATGAAGAGGAATTTAATATGGAAAATGATTTTTCAAAAAATTCATTTGAACAACAAAATTATAATGAAGTTATAGAGATGTTGGAAAATTTATATTTAGATTTATTTAGAACTATGCTAGATTATAAAAATGTATCATATGTTAATGAAGAAAATAATTTTGAATATTTAGATTCTTTAGTAAGGATAAATTATCCACAATTTTCACAAACTTTAATTCATCTTTCAGTGTTAAGAAATGAGCCAAATCATACATATTTAGATGTTATAAAAACATTGCTATCTACATATATTCATTTAAAAGACAGGTATAACGATTCTGAGTTCGAAAGAAAATATTTAGAATGTAATGCAAATAATGGTGAAGATGTAGTTGACGATTAAGATATAGTATTTTTAGATTTTTTTAAAAATCAAAAATTTTAAAAAGAAGTAGGATAATATGAAAAAGAGATATGAAGTAATAGAAGAGCAAATTGAAAGATTAAAACAAAAGGGATTGAAATTTAAAGATGAGAATAAGGCAAGAAGAATAATTTTAAGAGAGAATCATTTTTATATTACCGAAGGGTATGAAGATGTATTTATAGACTTGAAAGAATCTACTAAAAGGTTTGAAGTATATGAAGAAGACACGTATTTTGAAGAACTATATGCAATATATAAATTTGATAGAGACTTAAAAGGATTGATTTTTGATTATATAAATATGGTGGAAAACAATGTGAAATCATATGTTTCTTATGCTTTCTCTGATGCTTATGGGAACAAAGACTATATAAAAAGGGAAAATTTCAGACCTGAGAGTAGATATGATAAAGAGTTTGAACAGCTAGAGTCGCAAATAAACTCAAACTTAGATAGAAATTTCTTAAATCCCAAGAGTGACGTAAAAACATATCTTGATAAAAATAATTTTCTTCCGCCTTGGGTTTTGGTAAAAGTTTTTACTTTTGGAAATATAGTAAATTTCTATTTTTTAATGAAAATTGAAGAAAAACAAGAGGTAGCACAAGCCTTTAATATAAGTCCATACAGCCTTGAAGATTATTTAAAAATGTTAAATATTGTTAGAAATATTTGCGCCCACGGAGACATTTTGTTTAATATAAGACTAAACTATAGAATTAAACTTAGAGATTGTGAATATCATAAACAACTAGGAATTAAGAAGATAAATAGTATTTATGAGTGTGGAATGAATGATCTATTTGCAATAATGATTATATTAAAAAAATTGCTTCCAATAGAAGAGTTTGATGAAATGTTTATTAAAATAGAAAGGTTATTAAGTAATCTAAAGAAAGAATTGGATGCCTTGAGTTATGAAAATTTATTAAAAGTTATGGGATTTCCACAAAATTATGATGTGTTAAATAGTTTGAATTAAACAATTTTACATATTGGATATGGAGATTGAGATATAAAGTTCACATTGTCATCAAAAAATATATAAAGGAGAAAATGTATGCCAAAGTTTATTCAAAGTGATGAAATAATCAATATTAAAGCAACAAAGGAATTTACAGATAGAGAAGAGCCTAGAAGAGTATTCTGGGAGAAATATAATTTGATAAAAAGCCAAATGAATAATCAAGCACCTATTCAGGTATTAACATATTATGGCTTTGGTGGAATAGGTAAAACTTCGTTATTACATAAATTACTTGAAGAAGTAAATCAAAAAGAGCCCGAGTCTAAAATTGAGTTTTTAGATTTTGAGAAGTTGGTGGAATTTAATAATAATTTATTAGATATTTTAAAAGTGATAAGACAAGATTTAAAAGACAAATATAAGTTTACCTTTCCAATTTTTGACTTAGTAGTTTATGTGTATGAAACAAAAATGGGCAAAACAGCAACAAAACCAGAATTAAGTAGTATTTTTGATGATAATAAAGAGCTAGGCTTTTTGAAAGATGTAATTAGCGATATACCATTAATTGGAACATTTGCTAAGGTTATTTATTATGCAGATACGGGAAAAAATTTAATTCAAGAAAGATTACGTAATCATAAATTGCGTCAGAGACTATTGGAAATTGAGAATACTTCAGTAGAAGACATAAAAGAACATTTGGCATACTATTTTTCTATAGACTTGGTAGAAAACTTGAAAAATGAGAAAAGACCATTTGTATTTTTCATAGATACATATGAAAAGCTAGTAAATGAATTAACACAAATAGGAGATCCTTTAAAAAATGATTTATGGTTAAGGTCTGATGAGGGATTAATTTGTAGAGTTCCAAATGTAATTTGGGTAATAGCTGGAAGAGAAAAATTAAAATGGCAGGACTTAGACGAAAGTTGGGACGGTACATTAGAGCAACATTTATTGGGAACACTTTCATTTCAAGACACATCAAGCTTTCTAAAAACAGCAGGTATAGAACAAGATGAATTGATTAAGCAAATTTTCAACTTAACACATGGAACACCTATGTATTTAGACATGTGTGTTGATACTTATGTGAAATTAAAGGAACAAGGGAAAAATCCTACAATTGAAGATTTTGGAGGAGATACCACCAAATTAGTAAATAGATTTTTAATGTATATGAAAGATGCGGAAAGAGATTTTTCAACAATGCTTGCTTATGTACCAGAGTGGACGGATGAAACAATAGAAGAAATTTCAATGAAAATGAATGGAACTTTTTCATATTCTCTTTATGAAAAAGTAAAAAACTTTTCTTTTGTGGTAAATGAGAATGGAAAATACAAAATGCATGAATCTATTAAAGATATTATAATTGCGAATACTCCAGAAATATTGAGGACTAAGTATCAAAAGATTTTACAAGAAAATGAGAATAGTAAACTTGAGAAAATAGTTGAGGACGAAGAAAGAAGGGCAGAAGAGCGATTAAAGGGAGATAAAATAAGCATAGAGGGAAAATCTAAAGACAAAACAGAAGGAGAGAAAAATCAAGAAGGGAAAATTGGAACAGAAGGATTAAAAGACCAAAAAGGAGAATCTGAGGGAACAGAAAGCATAGAAGAATCTATCATACAGAAAATTCCTAATTTAGACAGATACGAATCTAAAAAGGCTTACAAGCAATTAATTGAGAATTTAAGAAGAAAACTTATTGATGAAAAAGATGAAGAGCAATTTAATGTGACGGCAAAATTTTTGTTAGAAAAATTAAATGAATACGAAGAAAAATTTAATGAAACAATAGAATTAAAAGACATGTATTTTACGAAATTTAAAGAAAATAAATACTTTAAGTTACTCCAAGTATACCAAGGAGATAGAGTATCAATAGATTATAATACGGATAAATTAATAGCAAATTATAAGAATTGGGTTAAACAATATGGAGAAAATGATAAATGGGCATTGTTTGAAATCAAACACCTTTTGAGATGGAACACATATCCAATAAACAGTGTGGAGAAAGTAAAGCCACTATTTGAGCTTGTATCTTCAAAATTGGGGAAAGATAATTTGTATTATATTTCTTTGTGTGCATTATGTTTATATAACAACGAAGGTAAACAGCAAGAATTTATAGAGAGAATAAGAGCATATTCATACAATCATGAACCTGATAGATTCTATATGAGGCTTATCTTAAATGCTTCAAATAGCAATAATCTTGAAGGATGCTTGATGGAAAAATATAATGATTGGGGTTCAACTTTCTTTACATATTATGAGGAAAAATATGAAAAAGAAGTTAATAAAGAGGCAATTTATAACTTTAACATTGCAATAAAAACTTTAAAAGATAATCCAAATTTGCTGGATGAAAGAGCCTTGGAATTAATAGGGGATACTTATGAGTCTTTTTCACGATTCGGCGAAAATCCGTTAATTAACATTGCCTTTGAATATATATATGGAGTTAGATATATTGCACTAAGTACCAGCAATCAGGAAATTATTGATAAGTTTTTAAATATATTTAAAGCCTTTTTAGGAGGCGAAAATAACAGGAAAGAGTCAATTGTTCAAGATAAGAACATAATAAACAAAGTAATAGACTTTATGAAAGAGCTAAAAGAACATTATATTGATTTATATGGAAAAGATCATTATAATGTAAATGAAATCGAAGATTATATTGATAAATTTGAAAAACTCACTCCAGAAACTTTTGAAAAACGTATTCAGAGTAGAATAAATCGTTATGGTATCAACGATGAAAGAACAATAAGAACTTTTTATACATACATTAAAGAAATACAAAATCAAGCACCTAAAAGAGATGAGCATTTTGAGGCTATAAAAATAGACACAGGATATTTTGATTTTATATTTAATTTTACTAAAGAGCTTTTGTTAAATTGTGAAGATACTGAGAAAATGCATGATTTAGTTGATGAAGTTCAGAAGTGCTTAAATTGTATATCTAGTGAAAGATATTATAATTGTATTTTAGAAATAGACAAAATACTTCTTGACTCATATAAGGAAAATTCAGGTTTGGGTAAACCATGGATAATATTCAATGATGCTAAGGAAATATTGAAAATTAAATACAATGAAAAAGATAGGGATAAAAAACAAACAGAAGATGCTATTGAAATGGTAGAGACCATATTAACAAACAAGTATTCAAGTAGTATATTAACAGGTGTAATGTATTATTATATCATATTTAATACCTATTATTTGGTAGAAAACGAAAAAAGTACATTACATAGTGAAAAGCTGATTGCTAAGTGTGATGATGTTGAAAAATCTATTAAGAAGATTTCCTTTCCAAGTGATCCAGTAGATGATTTTAAGGACTTATATGACGATTTGACCGGAGAAAAGGAAATGAAAAAGAAATGGGATTGGATAAGCTTAAATCAATATACAGTAGTAGTTGACAAAATAAAATACTTGAGAAATATGTATAAAGATGAATTTGGGGAAAACAATAGTAGAACTATTCTGCTAACAGCGTGTGTTGGTCTATTAGAAACTTTATTATATATAAAAGATGGTCCAAGAACTATAGAAGAGGCCTTTAATAGAACTAATCCAAAAGATATGGCTTTAATGGAAAAGTTAAATAAAATAAAAGAAATAGAAGAAAGAACCTTAGCCATATATAGAGACCTTAAATTTAAAAATTTAGATTTATTGGAGGTTTCATTGTCTGACATATACCAGAAAGCAAAATGGGGAGCTAATTTACCTCAATAAGAAAAAATGATAAAAAGCGTTTAAACTTTACCAGAACACCTAATGAGTAATAAAGGTTTATGGGTGCAATCCTCTAAAAACCCAAATATAAAATTGGACAAGGGATTAAACAATGTCAAGATTAGTTTTAATTGATGGAAATAGTATTTTAAATAGAGCCTTTTATGGGATAATGGGAACAAAAATGCTTACTACTCCTGATGGAAAGTATACTAATGCAGTATATGGCTTTTTAGCAATTCTATTTAAGGTCTTAGATGATTTAAAACCAGAATATATTGCAGTTGCATTTGATTTAAAAGCACCAACGGCAAGACACAAGATGTATGAAGGCTATAAAGCTACTAGAAAAGGCATGCCTAATGAACTTGCAGAGCAAATGCCTATTGTAAAAGAAATATTAGGATTGATGCATATAACAATTATTGAAAGAGAAGGATATGAAGCAGATGATATTTTAGGCACACTTGCAAAACAGGGTGAAAAAGCTGGCTTAGATGTAACTATTGTGTCAGGAGATAGAGATACTTTTCAGTTAACCAGTTCTAAAATTTCTGTAAGAATTCCACATACAAAGGTCGGAAAAACTGAAGTGGATACTTTTGGAGAAAAAGAAATTATAGAGAAATATGGTGTGACTCCTAAAGAACTAATAGAGGTAAAAGGTCTTATGGGTGATACCTCTGACAATATTCCAGGAGTCCCTGGAGTTGGAGAAAAAACAGCGCTTGGATTAATAAAGGAGTATAAGTCGATAGATAAATTATATGAGGCTATAGAAAATAATACAGAGGATTTAAAGGACAAGATAAAAGAAAAGCTTATAGCTAATAAAGACTTGGCAATTCTTTCTAGAACTCTTGGTACAATTAATGTCGAGGCACCTTTAAATGAAAAAATAGAAGATTTAAAAGTAAAAGCATGGGATAATGATAAATTATTTGCAAAGTTTAAAGAGCTTAATTTTAATAGATTTATAGATAGATTTGATTTACAAGTAGAGCAACAAGATAAAGAAGTAACAGACCTAGTAAAAATAGAGGAGCTTGATTTAGAAGGACTCAATAAAGTTATAGAAGAAGTTAAAACAAAAAAAGAATTGGTATATATTTTAGAAAAAGAAGATATTAATAATAGTGAAAAGATTATAAAGAAGAAAATTGTAGCAGTAGGTATTTATGAGGAAGAGAAAAATACAGCATATTATATTAAACTATCAGAAGCAGAGATATTAAAATACTTAAAAGATGTATTTGAAAGTTTAGAAATCAAAAAATATGGATATGATATATCTGAAGATTATGTAATACTTAAAGAAGTGGGCATAGAATTAAATAGTATATATTATGATGTGAAGATTGCAGCATATGATTTAAATCCTACAAATAGCCATTTTAATATAGAAAATGTGGCAAATCAATATTTAAATATTGATGCAGATTTATACTTAAGTAAATATTCAGAGGATAAAGGCAAAAGTAAACAGTTGAATCTATTTCAAGAAATGGAGAACAAAAATAGCAAATATATTTATGGACTTAAAGCATATTTAATAAAAAAAATAGCAAATAAAACATTAGAAGAACTAGGAAAAGTTAATTCCTTAGATTTATTCAATAATATTGAAATGCCATTAGTAAAAGTATTGGGAGAAATGCAAGTAAATGGTATGTATGTTGACAAAAACGAATTAACAAGTTTTGGCGATGAATTAAAGGAAAGGATAGAAGCATTAAAAAATGAAATTTATGAATTATGTGGAGAAGAATTTAATATTAATTCTACACAACAACTGGGAGTAATCTTGTTTGAAAAATTGAAATTAACTGTATACAAAAAGACAAAAAATGGATATTCCACAGATGTAGACATATTGGAAAAACTAAAACCAGAGCATCCTGTAATTGAGAAAATATTGGAATACAGAAGCTTAATGAAACTAAATTCTACTTATGTAGAAGGTTTAATACCATATATAAATGAAAGAACAAAAAGGATTCATTCGTATTTTCATCAAACCATAACAGCAACAGGCAGAATAAGCAGTACAGAGCCAAATTTACAAAACATACCTACCAGATATGAACTTGGCAAAGCCTTAAGAAAAGTTTTTAAACCAGCAGAGGGAAATATATATGTGGATGCTGACTATTCACAGATAGAATTAAGAGTGCTTGCACACATTTCAAAAGATAGAAATATGGTAATGGCTTTTAATCATGATGAAGATATACACAAACAAGCGGCATCTAAAGTCTTTGAAGTTCCTATGGAGGAAGTGACAAAAGAACAAAGAACCTCTGCTAAAGCTGTTAATTTTGGCATAGTGTATGGAATAAGCGATTTTGGATTAGCTGAGCAACTTGGAATTAGTAGAAAACTAGCTAAAAAATATATTGATCAATATTTGGAAAGATATAGTGGAATAAAGAAATTCATGAATGACATTGTAGAAGAAGCAAAAGAAAAAGGCTATGTGGAAACTTTATTTCATAGAAGAAGATATATACCAGAGCTTTCTTCAAATAACTATATGGTAAGGCAATTTGGTGCAAGAGCAGCGATGAATACACCAATTCAGGGAACAGCAGCAGACATAATGAAAATTGCAATGATAAATGTATACAATAGATTAAAAAAGGAAAAATTAGATGCTAAATTAGTACTACAGGTACATGATGAACTTATTGTAGAATGTAAAATAGAAGTAAAAGAAGAAGTGAAGAAAATCTTGCAACAAGAAATGGAAAGTGCTATGAAATTAAGAATTCCATTAAAAGTGGAAGTGTCTGAGGCTTCTAATTGGTACGAAGCAAAATAGCAAGCAAGGAGAAGAATCGAATGACAAAAAAGTTTATAACGTTTATGATAATATTAATCATATTGTTAGCCTTAGGATTAGTTTTATTTAAAATATTCAGAGTACAAGATGGTATTTTGAAATTAATATATCCAACTAAATATTCTGAATATGTTGAAAAGTATTCAGAAGAAAATGGCTTGGACAAATACATGGTTTATGCAATGATAAAAGCAGAAAGTAATTTTGAGCCAGATATAAAATCTGGTGCGGGTGCAATAGGATTAATGCAACTAATGGAAGAGACAGCGGTAGAGAGGTCAAATATAATAGATGAAGAGATAATAGAAACATATGATTTATATGACCCTGAAACTAATATAAGGCTTGGAACTTCATACTTATCGTATTTATTGGGATTATTTGAAGATAATATAATTTTAGCAGTTACAGCATATAATGCAGGCCTAGGAAATGTGCAAGAATGGATTAATAGCGGAATTATAAAATCAGATGGTTCAGATATAGAGAATATACCATACCAAGAAACCAGCAATTATGTAAGGAAAATACTTAAAAATTATCAGATGTATCTAAAAATTTATGAATAGAATATATAATATTACAGAAATATTACAAGTTTATGACATTTGTGTAACATTATTGAAAAACGTAAAGAGTTATCATATAATAACTATATAAAATGGAAGCAACGGAAGTATAAACCTGAAACTAAAGTGAGGGAGAAGAAAATGGGAGTAGAAACTTTTGCAGATTATATACTATCTGAAAAAGACTGGATAAAAAAAATGGAAATTGTATATTACTTGCAAAAAAGAACTGGAATCTTTTATGATAATTCAGTCGTTTTTAAGACACTACTTACAAAATTATTTATTGATAGAACAGATTTAGGCATAGACAAAAATGAAGTTCTTACAGCAAGCCTATTATGGAGCTGCAAGAAAGAATTAACATCAAATGATATTTCAAAAATACAATCATTTGCAAAAGAAGGAGCTGAATTTTTATCTACCTTAGGTTTCAGCGAAAAATTCTGTAGAATATGTGAGGGCGTTAATAGATATAGTGGAATTACTCCTAGAGAAAAAGAAAGCGATATTCTAGAACTAACAGATCAATTTGGGGGAATGCTTTTAAGCAGACCGGAAAGAATTGCTTTTAAGCCAGATGAAGCATTGGTGTTACTCGAATATAGAAATTTGAAGTATAAAGATAATAGATATTTAGAAGAGTTTAAGAATTTTGTAACCAATATGGAGGAAGTAAAAATATGAGTGGTTTAGTAGGAAGTATAGAAGCTATTTCGGCATGTTTTGATGGAATAGATCCAAAAGATATTAGGCAAGGAATAAAAGAGTGTATTAATAATGATACTAGAATAGCAAATGCTGAAAAAGAATTAATAGAAGAAAAACAGAAAGTAACTATACAGGAAGAATTAGATTCAGGAGTACTTACAGATGAAATACGTATGGATATGGGAGAAGAACCAGCTAAACCTGATGCAAAACAAGATATAGAAAGATAAAATATTTATATAAATAAATTAACAAAAGATTGGAAATGGAAAGCAACACCAGTCTTTTGTTTTGTGCTTTTATAAGACAAATAAGTAACAAAATAAGAAAACAGTACAAGTAAAGGTTTATAATTCAAACAAAGCAATAAAAAGGAGGAACAAAATAAAATAATGAACGAAGTATTTGCAGATTTACATGTACATATAGGAAGAAGTGAAAATGGAAAACCAATCAAAATTACAGCTGCTAGATCACTAAATTTTGCTAATATCGCAAAAGAATGTGCTGATAGAAAAGGAATAAATATAGTAGGAATAATAGATTGCGCTTCACCTTATGTAATAGAGGATATAGAGAATTTTTTAAGAAGTGGAGAAGCATACGAGATAGAAGATGGAGGAATTATATATAAAGATAAAGTATGTATAATTCTAGGAAGTGAAATAGAAACAGCAGAAATAAATGATGAAGGAAGAACAGGAAGTGCTCATAATTTATGTTATTTCCCTAGTCTAAAGGATATAAAAGCATTTTCAAAAGAGATGGAAAGACATATTCATAATATAACGTTAAGTTCACAAAGAGCAGATATATCAGCATATGATTTAGTTGACATAGTGGAAAGATATAATGGAGTATTAATACCTGCTCATGCATTTACACCGCACAAAAGCTTTTATGGAAATTGTACAGATAGATTAAGCAAAATTTTCAAAGAAAAGTTTTACAAAATATTTGCTATAGAACTTGGACTAAGTTCAGATACATATTTAGCAGATGAAATTTCTGAACTTGAAACACGTACTTTTATAACTAATTCAGATGCACATTCTCTACCTAAAATAGCCAGAGAATACAATAAAATGTTATTAGATGGAATTAGTTTTAAAGAAGTCTTAAAAGCATTAAAAAATGAAGATGGAAGAAAAATATTAGCAAATTACGGGCTAGATCCAAAACTTGGAAAATATCATAGAACCTTTTGCGAAAAATGTGGAAAGCCAATTGAGGGAAAAGCACCTGTAACGAGATGCCCGGATTGTGATAGTAGCAAAATTACAATGGGCGTGTTTGATAGAATCGAAATGATAAAAGATAAAGAAAAAACCAAAAGTCCAGACTTTAGACCGCCATACATATACCAAATTCCACTTTCTTTCATGCCAGGGCTTGGAGGAAAAACAATAGACAAGCTATTAAATAATTTTGAGACAGAAATGAATATACTTCATAAATTATCAGAAGATGACATAGAGGCAGTAGTGGGAGCAAAAATCGCTAAAAATATAATTGCGGCAAGAACAGGAAATGTAAAAATACAAGCAGGTGGTGGAGGAGTTTATGGGAAACTAACTGCAAGCTAGAAAAAAATGTTCTAAATCTTATTTTATTGAATAGATATTATGTATAAAAATAATATCTAGGAGAAGAGAATGAGAGAAGTACGTAAAAGAAGAAAAGCCAATAATATTAAACAATTGATTTTAAATCATTTTTATGAAAATATTAAAGCATACATTATAGTAATTATTATATTTATTATAGGTATTGTTGCAGGAGTAATATTTATTAATAATACTAATGAAACACAAAGCACAGAAATACAAAATTACATAACTAGTTTTATAAATTCATTAAAACAGGATTATCATATAGATAAATTAGAACTACTAAAAAAGTCTCTGGGAGATAATTTTATATTAATTTTAACCATGTGGTTTATAGGATCAACAGTTATTGGAATACCAATCATATTTGGAATAGTTCTATTTAGAGGATTTTGTATCGGGTACACAGTATCAAGCATTATTGCTTCTTTAGGAGTACAAAAAGGATTAATATTTCTCTTTACAACTGTATTCCTACAAAATCTAATATTTATACCAGTAGTTATCTGCATGACAGTAAGTTGTATTAGGCTATATAAATCTATCATGAGGGACAAAAGAAGAGAAAATATAAAGTTAGAAATAATAAGGCATACGCTATTCTCTATTGTTTTAATAATATTTTTAATAGTTGCAGCCCTAGTAGAAAGCTATATATCAACTAATTTACTTATGATATGTATTAATTTATTCTAAAAAAAATTACAAAAAAACTTAAAATGTATTTGCATTTTAGTAATAATTATGATATAACATATACAATGTTTATGTAAATCATATAGAATTAGATATTAATAAAAGAAGAAGGGGTAATGACAAAGATGGAAAAACAAATTAAACAATTTTTGGATTTTTTACAAAATGAAAAAAGAGTATCAAACAACACACTACAATCATATAGCAGAGATATTCACCAATATGAGAGTTACTTAAGTCAAAATCGTATAAACTATCTTAAAGTAGACAACAAAAAAATTAATGATTATCTAAAACACTTACAAGATCTTAATAAAAAAACATCTACAATATCAAGAAATTTAGCTTCTATTAGATCTTTTTATCAATATCTAATTAGAGTAAAGAAAATGAAATATGATCCAACAGAAAATATACAATCACCAAAAGTAGAAAAAAGAGTTCCAAGCGTATTAACCTCAGAAGAGGTTGAACAATTATTAAGTCAACCTAAAGATGTAGATTTAAAAGGAACTAGAGATAAAGCAATGTTAGAGGTTGCATATGCAACAGGTATGAGAGTTACTGAAATAATATCATTAAACCTAGAAGATGTTAATTTACAAGAAGGTTTTATTTCATGTAGAACAGCTAACAAACAGAGAAATATACCGTTAGGCTCTATCTCACTTGCAGCCTTAAATGAATATATTAAAGCTGCAAGACCAATAATGATAAAAGATGAAAATGAAAAATCTTTATTTGTTAATGTAAATGGAAAGAGATTAACCAGGCAGGGCTTCTGGAAAATAGTTAAGTTCTATAAAGAACAAGCCCATATAACGAAAGATATAACACCACATGTTTTAAGACATTCTTTTGCAACACATTTATTACAAAATGGTGCAGACTTAAAAGCAATACAAACTATGCTTGGCCATTCAGATATATCTTCAACACAAGTATATACACAATTCCAAGATCCAGGAATAAGAGAAATATATAAAAGGACACATCCAAGAGCTTAGAAGGGAACAAGGGACATACATTTTATTTTAGATTTGAAACACTGGGGACAGACATATGTCTGTCTTCTTCGTTTTACTTTTGCAACAAAATATGTGTCCTCTTTATTGTACAAAAATGAAAAAAATACTTGACATAAGTGCCTATAAAATATAAAATATATATGTGGGAAAAAATATATTTTATGTTTTAGATATATTTATTGTACATTGAAAATTTAATATAAGAAAGAGGTGTAAGGATTATGGATTTAATAATCAATATCGCCGTATTTCTAATCACAGCAGTTGTTTTCACATTTGTTGGTATTTTTGTGAGGAAAAAAATTGCTGAATCTAAATTAAAAAGTGCAGAAAATGAAGCAAAACAAATTTTAGACAGAGCAAAAATTGAAGCCGAAAATAATAAAAAAGAAGAAATTTTTAAGGCAAAGGAAGAAATTTTAAGTGCAAGAAAAGATTTAGATGACGAGATTAGAGAAAGAAGAGGCGAAGTACAACAACAGGAAAGAAGATTAATCCAAAAAGAAGAAAATTTAGAAAGAAAGCTTGAAATAATTGACAAAAAGGAAAAGGATTTAGCAAAAAAGGAGGAAAATCTTGAAGTTCAAAAAGAAGAATTAAAACAAGTAACTAACAGACAGATGTCTGAGTTGCAAAGAATTTCTGGATTATCTGCAGAGAATGCTAAAAAACAATTACTTACCGAAATCGAAAAAACTATGACAGCAGAAAAAGCTTCATTAGTTAGAGAAATGGAAAGCAAGGCAAAAGAAGAAGCTACAAAAAATGCTAGAGAGATTGTAAGTTATGCTATACAAAAATGTGCAGCAGATCATACCTCTGAAACTACAGTATCTATCGTTTCGCTTCCAAATGATGATATGAAAGGAAGAATAATAGGTAGAGAAGGTAGAAATATAAAAGCATTAGAAACCTTAACAGGAATTGACTTAATAATTGATGATACTCCTGAAGCAGTAGTAATATCAGGATTTGACCCATTAAGAAGAGAAGTAGCAAAAATAGCTCTAGAAAAACTTATTGAAGATGGTAGAATTCATCCTGCTAAAATCGAAGAAATGGTAGAAAAGGCAAAAGAAGAAGTTGAAAATACCATTAAAGAAGAAGGAGAAAGAGCTGTTTTAGAAACAGGAGTTGTAGGCTTACATCCAGATCTAGTTAAATTAATCGGTAAATTAAAATATAGGACAAGTTATGGGCAGAATGTATTAAATCATTCAATAGAAGTTTCTAACTTGGCAAGGATAATGGCTGAAGAACTTGGATTAGATCCAAAACTTGCAAGACGTGCAGGTTTATTACATGATATAGGAAAAGCACTAGACCATGATATGGAAGGAACACATGTTGAAATTGGTGTTGAAATATTAAAGAAATACAAAGAAAATGATAAAGTTATAAATGCTGTACAAGCACACCATGGAGACGTTGAACCTCAAACCATAGAAGCTGTTTTAGTACAAGCAGCAGATGCAATATCAGCCTCAAGACCTGGTGCAAGAAGAGAAACTCTTGAAACATACATCAAAAGACTTGAAGCTCTTGAAAACATTGCAGACTCATTTGATGGAGTTGAAAAATCTTTTGCTATACAAGCTGGTAGAGAAATAAGAATAATTGTAAAACCAGAAAAAATATCAGATGATCAAATGGTATTGATGGCAAGAGATATTGCTAAAAAAGTTGAGGATGAAATGGAATATCCAGGACAGATCAAAGTAAATGTAGTAAGAGAAACGAGAGTTGTTGATTACGCTAAATAATGTCGCTTTTGGGGACAGGCGTTAAAAACGACAACCTTGTCGCTTTTAGGGACAGACCTAAAAAAGAGTTTGTATAATATAAAAACCGTTATAAGATTTATCTTATAACGGTTTTTTGTGTTACTATTGAATATTTTAACTCCTTCTGGTATGATATATAAAAATAAAATATGTATGATTTAATGGCAGAATGGGCATAATGTAAGAGAAGAAAGGTGAAAAATATGCAAGAATTAACACTAATTTTAGAAGGCGGAGCTTTAAGAAGTGTATACACCTCAGGAGTATTAGATGTTTTAATGAAATATAAAATCGAAGCAAATTACATTCTAGGTGTATCTGCAGGAGCATTAACAGGAATGAATTATGTATCAAAACAACCAAAAAGATCTGCAGAGATTAATATTGAATATTGTGATAATCCAAGATATATAGGAATAAAAGCATTAAGAAAAGAAAAAGGATTTATTGGATATGATTATTTATTTAATGAAATATCTAAAAAAGAGAATCCATTTGATTTTGAAACTTTTAAAAGGTCAGAGCAAAAGTTTATTTCGGTTATATCAAATTGTGAAAAAGGCATAACAGAATATGTGGAGAAAAACGATTGTAAAGATGGTATATTTAAAGTAGTACAGGCCTCATCCAGTATGCCGTTATTTTCAAAAACAGTAAAAATTGGTAATTATCATTATTTAGATGGGGCAGTAACTATGCCAATACCAGTAGATTGGGCATTAGAAAGAGGTCACAAAAATATACTTGTAGTTCTTACTAGAGATAGAGAATATAGAAAGCCTGAAGTTTCAAATGCAATGAAAAGAGTATACAAAAGAGTATATCGCAAATATCCAAAATTAGTAGAAAAATTATGCACAATGCCAGAGAGATATAATAACATAAAAGTACATATCAATGACTTAGAAAAACAAGGCAGAATAATGGTAATTGCACCTAAAACTCCTGTAACTGTTTCAAGAC
Organism: uncultured Clostridia bacterium; assembly: GCA_944392505.1. Taxonomy (GTDB): domain Bacteria; phylum Bacillota; class Clostridia; order TANB77; family CAG-508; genus CALXVA01. The sequence goes on from CALXWU010000003.1 coordinate 33,925, forward strand.
TAGAAAAAGATAAAGAAAAGCTAAAAAAACTATATGAAGATGGTAAAAATGATATGGAGGAAAAAATCAATTTATTAGAAAGATTAATAAATCAGGAGGGATAGAATCACATAATGAATGGAATTTATATTTCTGGGAATATAGCTGTTTTAATTATTCTTTCTATTTGTATCTATATTATAATTTCAAATAATAAAAAACAAAATCAACTATTTGAATATGCATATGTAGATCCAATAACGAAAAAAGGAAACATATATTATTTCAAAAAAAAAGGGCAAGAAATACTGGGAAAAAGGAAGTCAAATGAAATAGAGTTTAAACAATATATTCTGGTACTAGATATCAATAAATTTAAAATGATAAACAAAACATATGGATATAAAGTAGGAGATGTTATCCTTAAAGGAATTGCAGAAGAACTAGAAAATCTGTTAGGAAAAGAAAGTTTAATATGTAGATTATCAAATGACTATTTTGTAGCATTATTCGAATTTAAAGAAAATATTCATTATCTGTTAGAGGAAATGGTTAGGCACATTGAAAACTTGAAAGTAGGAGATACTGTATATAGTCTTTCTACAAATACAGGAGTATATAAATTAACAAATGAAGATAGAAATATTTCAGAGATATTGGATAGAGCTATCATGGCACATTCAGCCTCAAAGGGAGAAGTATTTGAGAAGTTTCATATATTTGACGAGAAAATAGAGGAAGAATTAGAAAAGGAAAGCAAGATAGAGCATGAAATGTATCAGGCTTTAAAGGATAGGGAATTTAAAGTATTTTATCAACCAAAATTTGATGCAAAAGCGGAAACACTATATGGAGCAGAGGCTTTAGTTAGATGGGAACATAAAGGTGAGATGATACCTCCAAGCGAATTTATACCATTATTTGAGAAAAATAAGTTTATCTTGCAATTAGATTTATATATTTTTGAGCAAGTGTGTAGTGACATAAAAATGTGGAAAGAACAACTTGGAGTAGAGCCTGTTATCTCTGTAAATATATCAAGAGCACATTTTTTAGAGGATGATTTCTTGAAAAAATATATGTTGATAACCTCTAAATATGGGATAAACACAAATAAGATAGATTTTGAGATAACAGAAAGTGCTACTATAGAAGCGGGAATCAATATCATTGAAATAATGAGAAATATAAAAAAGTTGGGCTTTCTTATATCAATTGATGATTTTGGAACAGGTTATTCGTCATTAAGTACTATTCAAGATATGCCTGCAGATATTTTAAAGATTGATAAGTCATTTGTAGATGGAATTGGCAGAAGTGAGAAAAATATAATAGATTATATTCTAACCATGGCTAAGGAATTAAACCTTATGACAATAGCAGAGGGAGTGGAAACAAAAGAGCAGCGAGACTATCTTTTAGCAAGAGGTTGTGATATAATTCAAGGATATTATTATGCAAAACCAATGCCAAAGGATGAATTTGAAGGATACCTAAAACAAAACTAGAAGAAAACTTAAATTGATTCTTAATTGTAATTTTAAACAAAAAGTAAAAATATACAAAACATATTGACAACTACAAACAAATGTTTTATAATATTACAAGATTTGATACAATGTTTTTATTGCATAGGAAATTTCGTCAGAAATTTCCGGAGCAACAAGGTTAAGTTACTTTGGGCCGTGCGTATTTGTGAAGCAAAACGCACATGTGGCGAAGCCACTTTTCTTATAAAAGCAAGGATGTGATATTATGGAACAAAATAATAATATCGTACCAAAAAATGAAGAATTAGACGAAGCAATTTATGATAAAGAAAAAATTAAAAATCTAATTTATAATATTAGAGGAAAGCAAGTGATGTTAGATAGCGATGTTGCTAGGCTATATCATTATGAAACAAAGAGAATAAATGAAACAGTTCAAAGAAATAAAGCAAGGTTTCCAGAAAATTTTTGTTTTCAATTAACTGAGGAAGAAACTGAATCTCTAAGGTCTGAATTTGTAACATTAAGTTTAGAACAAGAAACTAACTGGTCGCAAATTGCGACCAGTTCAATAAAAAGAAAAAGTAAACATAGAGGGAAATCTTATTTACCATACGCATTCACAGAACAAGGCATTGCGATGCTTTCAGGGTTGTTGAAAAACAGAATAGCAATTCAGGTAAGCATAAATATTATGAATGCTTTTGTTGAAATGCGAAAATTCATAACAAATAATGGACAAATATTTCAAGAGATAAGTAACATAAAAGGTCATCTATTAGAACATGATAAAAAATTCGATATGGTTTTTAATGAATTGCAAAAAGAGAAAGAAACAGAATTTAAACAAAAAATATTTTTTGACGGACAAATTTATGACGCATATAGTTTAATTGTAGACATCATAAAAAAGGCAAAAGAAAAAATTTTAATTGTTGATAATTATATAGATGATAGTATTTTAAAAATGTTAGCATTAAAAAATAAGAATGTCACGATAGTAATTATAACATCACAAAATAGTAATTTGATAAAATTGGATATAAATAAATTCAACAAACAATATCCATCATTGCAGATAGCATATTCTAACAAATTTCATGATAGATTTATATTAATAGATAATAAGGAATTATATCATATAGGAGCATCCTTAAAGGATATTGGAAAGAAATGTTTCGCTATTAATAAAATAGAAGATAGTAAGTTTATTGAATTTGTAACAAAGATTAATTGATTTATAAAGAGCAAAAGAATGGAGTGAAATTTTATGATAAAAATAGACGAATTTACATATGAAATAGAGACAAAAGATATAAAGGATAAATTTGCACAAAGACCAAGTGATACCAATAAAGGAGATTATGGATATGTTGGAATCATGGGAGGAAGTTTAGAATATTCTGGTGCAGTAAAATTGGCGAACTTGAGTGCATCCGCAATGAGAGCCGGTTGTGGTGTAGTTAGGCTTATTGTACCAAAGGGGATTTCGACAGCAGTAGCACCTTATTTACTAGAGCAAACCATGTTTACAATAGATGACGAAAATAATAAAATGAAATTTAATAAGGACGAGATTGATAAAGCTCTAAATAAACTAAAAGCCTTGGCAATAGGTATGGGTTGGGGACAGAGTAAAGAATATGAGAAAATATTAGAATATATTTTGCAAAATTATGACTTGCCATTGATAATAGATGCAGATGGATTAAATACATTATCCGAAATGAATATGGACATTTTGAAAAATACAAAATGCAGAGTGATTTTGACACCTCACCTAAAAGAATTTGAGAGATTAAGCAAAATTAGTTTAGAAGAAATAAAACAAAATGAGATAATTACTGCAAAAGAGTTTGCTAGAAATTACAATATCATCTTGTTATTAAAAGGTCCAACTACAATAGTGACTGATGGAATAAAAGTATATCTGATAAAAAGAGGATGTAGTGGAATGGCAACAGCAGGAAGTGGAGATGTCCTTTCTGGAATTCTAGTAGGCTTATTAGGATATAATGCGCCAGATGAATTAACAGTTGCAGCAGGAGCATATCTAAATGGAACAGCAGGAGAATTAGCACAAGAAAAGTATACAGATATAAGTATGATAGCTTCTGATACAATAAAATGTTTACCAGAAGCAATAAAAATTATAAGAAATTAATTTTAGGAGGTTATGTTTATGAAAGAAATATGTTTAAAAATCAAAGGAATGCACTGTGAAGGATGTAGTACAAGACTAGCAAAAGTATTAAATAATCAAGAGGGAGTAAAGGAAGCAAAGGTTAGTCTAGAAAAGGCTGAGGCTAACATTACATTTGATGAAGCTAAAATTAATGTAAATGAATTAAAAGAAGCTGTTGAAGATGCAGGATTTGAAGCAGAAGAATAAAAAAGATGAGGAGATAAAATGAAAAAGGTTTTATTAAAGATTGATGGTATGACTTGTAGTGCTTGCTCTAGTGGTTTAGAAAAATACTTAAACAAGCAAGATGGAATAATAAATGCAACTGTAAATCTTGTTATGAATAACGCTAGTGTAGAGTATGATGAGAAAAAGTTGGATTTACCTCAAATAGAAAAGTTTGTGCAAAAAGCCGGATTTGAAAGTTTAGGAATAGATAATTTACAAAGAGAGGAAAAGAAAAAAAGTAGAGAAAAGTATAAATTATGGGGTTTTACAATTATTGCTATTCTAACCCTATATATTGCAATGGGGCATATGATAGGAATTCCAGAAATTCCGTTTTTGTCTATGCATGGCAGTCCAATTAATTATACAATCGCTCTGTTAATTTTAAGTGTTGTAGCCATTGTATTAGGCTGGGATATTCTAAAAAATGGATACAAGAACCTAATTCATAAAACTGCTAACATGGATACTTTAGTGGGATTAGGTGTTTTAAGTAGCTTTATTTATAGTATTTATGGTACATATATGATCTTTAAAGGACATCATGAATATGTGGAAAATTTATATTATGAATCTGCTGTGATAATTCTTTTCTTTATTCATATTGGAAGATATGTAGAAGCTCGAAACAAGGACAAAACAAAAGAAGCTATACAGAGTTTAATGATGATTACTCCAAATAAGGCTACTGTCTTAAAAGACGGAAAAGAAATACAAGTAACCTTAGATGAAATACATAAAGGAGATATCGTTGTTTGTAAGCCGGGAGAAAAGATAGCTGTTGATGGTGAAATTGTAGATGGAGTTACACATATAGATGAATCTTTTGTTACTGGAGAAAGTATGCCTTCGAAAAAAGAAGTCGGCAGTAAAGTTATTGCAGGTAGTATTAATTATGAAGGAGCTATAAAGTATAAAGCAGAAAAAATAGGTAAAGAATCTACTGTTTCAGAAATAGTTAGAATGGTCGTAGAAGCAACAAACACAAAAGCACCTATTGCTAAAATAGCAGATAAAATAAGTGGGTATTTTGTTCCAGCAATTATCGTAATAGCCATTTTATCTGCAATAATATGGCTCATAATTGGGCAAACTCCAGCTTTTGCAATAAATGTGTTTATCACTGTTTTAGTTGTAGCATGCCCATGTAGTTTGGGCTTAGCTACTCCATTAGCAATTGTAGTTTCATCAGGTGTGGCCAGTAAAGAAGGAATCCTTATAAAAAATAGTGAAAGCTTAGAGAATGCTCATAAGGTTAAGACTGTTGTTTTTGATAAAACGGGAACACTTACAAAAGGTAAACTTAGTGTAAGTAAAATGTTTAATTATAAGGAAGAAGCTATTGCAAATATTCCGGTTGATACAGACGAAGATGTAATAAGAATAGTTGCAAGTATTGAGAATAAATCTGAACACCCAATAGCAAGAGGAATTGTAAATTTTGCTAAAGAACAGAACATAGAATTAGAAGAAGTAGAAAACTTTAAAAATATTGCAGGTTATGGAGTAAGTGCAGAGTATAGTAATAACAAATATTTAATTGGTAATAGTAAATTAATGAAAGAAAATAGTGTAAATATTAATGCTGCAATAAAAGATGAAGAGGAATTAGAAAAAGATGGAAATAGTATTCTGTTTGTAGCAGAGAGCATCCAAGAAGAAAATAAATTTAAGTTAATAGCTTTATTCGGTGTAAAAGACATTATAAAAGATTCTGCCGCAGATGTAGTAGAAAAATTGCAAGAACATAATACTAATGTTGTAATGCTTACAGGAGATAATGAAAAAACAGCTAAAGCTATTGCAAACCAAATTGGCATCAAACAAGTAATTGCAAATGTGCTTCCGAAAGAAAAAGCCGAAAAGATTAAAGAATTAAAAGAAAATGGCTTAGTAATGATGTGTGGCGATGGTATAAATGACAGCGTAAGCCTTGTTACAGCTGACATAGGAGTAGCAGTGGGTAGTGGAACAGATATTGCAATGGATAGTAGTGATGTTGTCCTTATACAAGATGATTTGGAAAAAATTTCAGAACTCATGAAAATTAGCAAAAGAACAATTAGAAATATAAAACAAAATTTATTTTGGGCGTTTTTCTATAATATATGTATGCTTCCAATAGCAATGGGAGTGTTCAGCTTCTGGGGATTAACCATGAATCCAATGTTTGCTTCTCTAGCAATGACTTTAAGTAGTATAACAGTTACAATAAATAGTTTAAGATTAAGAAAATAAATTCTTGCATAATACAATAAAATCTGCTATTATTTATCCAGTAGCAGATTTTATTGTATTGAAAAATAATAATTTCTTTTTTAATAGAAATCACATGAAGAAAGGCAATAGGTTTATAGGTAAATCCAATTTAAAAACCTAAATATATTATACAAGGAATATTATGAAAATGAATCTGAACAAGGAAAATACAAATCAAATTATAAAAATTGTTGTAATCGCAATTATACTATTAGTAGCACTTTTAAATATTAGTTCATTATGGAATGGCTTCAAAGTATTTTTAAATATCATCTCACCATTTTTATGGGGATTAGCGATTGCCTTTATTTTAAATATTTTTATGACTCTTTATGAAAATAAATTATTTAAAATTGGACAAGATAAGAAAAAACGAGGAATAAGAGATGATAAAAAGAGTAAAGGAAAATCAAATATAAAGAAAAATAGGTTTGACAGACCTTTTGCAATATTTTTATCAATAATCACAATAATAGCTATTATAGGTATTATACTAATTTTGATTATTCCACAATTTGTTGATGTTATTACTAATTTAATTAGAAACATTCCTAATTTCTTAGAAGATTTAAAGAATTTCGCAATGGATTTGACTGAAAAATTCCCGGAAGCGAATAATTTTATTCAGAACATAAATATTGATACTGAAGCATTAAGAAATGGAATAATGAATTTATCTTTAGATGTTTTAGATATAACCATAAATCAAGTGTCTGGAATAATAACTGGATTTGTTAACTTTATTATAGCAGTTATTTTTGCAATATATATCTTAGCAAATAAAGAAGAACTAAAACTACAGGCAAAAAAATTCATATATGCTCGTTTAGACAAGGAAAAGGCAGATCATGTTATAAAAGTTAGTAGACTTGCAAGAGATTCTTTTAGAAGTTTCTTAACAGGTCAAGCAAAAGAAGCTGTTATATTAGGTTCATTGTGTGCGATTGGAATGTTAATATTAAATATTCCATATGCCGGGCCAATAGGGGCATTGACTGCATTAACTGCTTTTATACCAATTGTAGGAGCATTTATATCTGGAGCTATTGGAGCAATCTTGATTTTAGCAGTAGATCCTATGAAAGCATTAGTATTTTTGATATTTATAATTATACTTCAACAAGTGGAAGGAAATTTAATATATCCACATATAGTAGGTAAGAACATGGGCTTGCCAAGCATTTGGGTGTTAGTTGCAATTACGATAGGAGGAAGTTTATTTGGAATAATGGGAATGATAATTGGGCTTCCAATAGTTTCGGTAATTTATGCAATTATAGTAGAAAATACAAATAGAAAACTACAAGAAAAAAATATAGAAAAAGAATTTATATAAATTTTAAACTTTTTTTGTTCCTTAAGTATCTAATAAGATATATAGCACAAAAGGAGAAAAAATATGGCAATGAAAAATGCAAAAAGGAGTAGTAAAAATATAGTTATATCATCTCTTGTCCCAATAATACTATTATTAATTATGGGAAGCGTTATAGGAAAAAATTGGCCTAAAGAAAATATGGAAAATCAAACAATCACACCAAACGAAACAACAAATAATGTGGATATTTCTAGCCAAGCAGGAGAGAATAACGAAGAACCTACTAAAGAATCAGAAACAACAAACAATAAAGTTAAGTTTGATGAAACTATTGCTTTCATTGGCAATTCGAGAACACAAGGCTTTATAATGTATAATGGACTTACTAAAGTCCAAGATTATACATATATTGGACTTATGGTGGATACTGCCATGACAAAGGAGTTTGTGAAGACTGGTAATGGTGAAAAAATAACATTACTCCAAGATATGAAAAACAAGAACATTAAGAAAGTATATATAATGCTTGGAATAAATGAATTAGGATGGTCATATCCAAGTGTGTTTAAATTAAAATATGAAGAATTAATTGATGAGATAAGAAAAGTAAAGCCAGATTGTGATATTTATGTTCAATCCATTATACCAGTAACTAAAAGTAAAGACAAAACAGATAAGATATATAACAATACTAATGTTAGAAAGTTTAATAAATTAATAAAAGAAGTAGCAAATGAAAAAAATGTTAAATATCTAGATGTGCAATCTGTATTAACTGATAATGAAGGATATTTGCCAGAAGATGCAAGCACGGACGGAATTCATATAGGCAAAAAATATTGTGAAAAATGGTTAAACTATTTAAAAAACAATCCATGAGATATTGATTAATTATCATGGTTTGGATAGAATATAAAAAGGGTGGTTAAAATGAATAGAAAAGTATTGATTTCAATAATTGTAATTGTGGCTATTGTGGCAATTGTAGGGGTAATAGTATTAGTAAATAATAGAAATTCTAATATACAAATAGATATAGAAGAATTATCTACCCAAATAATTGAAAGTGGAGCTTTTTCAGATGAACTTGCAAAAGTTGATAGTCAAATGGTTATGAATGATTATAGTTTTACAAGTGATGAAATTAAGGCAATTGTATCGTATCAAGGAAGTGGAGCTACAAGTGAAGAGCTTGTAATATTAGAAGTAAATGATAAGAGCTTTTTAAGTAGTGTAAAAAACAAAGTAAATACAAGACTAGATGAAAGAAAAGAAGCTTTTGAGAGCTATTTGCCAGCAGAAGTATTTAAAATAGACAATAGTTTGCTAGAAGTTAAAGGAAATTATTTAATTATGTGTATATCGAATGATTCAAATAAAGTAAATGAGGTAATAAACAATTATATAAAAGAATAGGGGATATAGATGTCACATGTAGCTCAAGAAAAACTAATAGAATATATTAAAACAAATCAAAACAAGCTATATAAGGTAGCATTTACATATACAAGAAACGAAGAAGCAGCACTTGATGCTATTCAAGAAGCTATAACGAAAGCACTGGAAAATATAGAAAAACTAAAGAAAGAGGAATATGTTAATACATGGTTTTATAGAATTCTAATTAATGAAGCACTAAAATCAAGTAAAAAATATAGAAACTATACAGAATTGGAATTAATAGAAAATGAAACATATGTAAATTCTAATGAAGAAAAAATAGTTGAAAATATAGACATGTATAACATTATTCAAAAATTAAATTACAAACTAAAGACGGTAATTGTTCTTAGATTTTTTGAAAACATGAAAATTGAAGAGATAGCTTTTATAACTAAGACCAATATAAGTACAGTGAAATCAAGGCTATATAAGGCAATTAAGGAGATTAAATTAAATTTGAATGAAAAGACATGAAAGGAGCAAATAGTATGAGTATACTGAAAAAGTTAAAAAATGTATATGATTCAATAGAGCCTCCACAAGAATTAGATTATGTTGTTAATAAATCGATTCATCAAGGGAAAATGGAAAAAAAGAATAGATATAGAACATATATAAAATTTGCTACAAGTGCTGTAGTTACCACATTTGCATTATTTGTTATTCTTTTAAATACAAATGAAAGTTTCGCAAAGTCTATGGAGAACATTCCAGTTATAAGCAAGCTCGCAGAAGTATTTACTATAAATGAATACGAAGAAAGCAATGAGATAGATCTTATTAAAGCTAAAGTACCTGCCATAAGGAATACAGGAAATACAGACCTAGAGAATAGAATAAATTATGAAATTTCTACGAAAATCAATGATATAATTGAAGAAGCAAAAAATAGAGCAGAAGAATATAAAGAAGCTGTTTTAGCCACTGGTGGAACAATGGAAAACTTTATTCCAATAGAAATAAATGTGGATTATGAAATAACCTACCAAGATGATAATATAATTTCTTTTGTTATAACCAAAAGTGAAAGTATGGCTTCAGCTTATCAAGAACAATATTTTTACAACATTGACTTAGAAAATGGAAAAGAATTAAATTTAAAAGATGTTTTAGGAGCAAATTATAAAGAAATAGTAGATGAAGAAGTAAAAAAACAAATTGTTCAAAGAGAAAAAGAGGATGAGAATAATATGTATTTTACGGAAGATGAAGGTGGATTTTCTGGTATTGAGGATGAATATCATGACTTCTATATTGATAAAAACAGAAAAGCCACAATAGTATTTCAAAAATATGAAATCGCACCTGGATACATGGGAATACAAAACTTTGAGATTCCAGATGAGATTTTGGTTTAAAAACCTAGCTCCAGATATATTCTCTGGAGCTATAAATTTGTTTTAGCTTGATTATTTTTAGTAATATTACTTATAATATAATAAGAAATAAGAGAGGAGAGTATGATTATTTAAGTATTAAATATATCATGCGAAAGATATAATGGTATTTAGTAGTGTAGTATTTTTATATATTTTTTTACCAATAATGCTTTTAATATATTTCATAGTTCCCAAAAAATTTAAAAACTTAGTAATGATAATTTCAAGTTTTATCTTTTTCGCGTGGGGAGAAATAAGATATATACCAATAATGCTAGTTTTGGCAGTAATGGATTTTTGGTGTGGAAACAAAATTAATAAGAATTGGGAAAATAAAAGCAAAAAAAGACTTTATTTATGGCTGGATGTAGGAGTAAATTTACTCATTTTGTTTTTCTTTAAATATGCAGACTTTATTATATCAAGTATAAATGGTATAACAGGTCTAAATATTCCGCTGCTTAACATTCCTCTACCGATAGGAGTTTCTTTTAATACCTTCCAATCATTATCTTACATAATTGATGTATATAGAGGAACTGTGAAATGCGAAAAAAGTTTTTATAATTATCTAACATATACAACTTTATTCCCACAAATTATAGCTGGACCAATTGTAAGATATGAAACTGTTGATGAGGAGCTGGTAGACAAAAAAATTAGCTTGGATAATTTCTCCCTTGGAATGAAGAGATTTCTTATTGGGCTTGGCAAGAAAGTTTTAATTGCAAATAATGTTGGAGCATTGTGGAATGTAATTGAGACAGGCAGTTATGGAGAAATGACAGTTTTACTTTCTTGGATAGGAATCATATCATTTGCGCTTCAAATATATTTTGATTTTAGTGGATATTCAGATATGGCAATTGGACTTGCAAAAATATTTGGAATGGACTTTGATGAGAACTTTAATTATCCATATATCAGCAAAAGCATTACAGAGTTTTGGAGAAGGTGGCATATGACACTTAGCAGTTGGTTTAGAGATTACATTTATATACCACTTGGAGGAAACAGAAAAGGTCTTCCAAAACAAATACGAAACATATTAATTGTTTGGGCACTTACTCGGTGCTTGGCATGGTGCATCTTGGAATTTTGTACTCTGGGGCTTGTATTTTGGAGTATTATTAATTATAGAAAAATTGTTTATGTTAAAGGTATTAGAAAAATTACCAAAAATATTTGGACATATATATACAATGCTACTAGTACTAATAAGCTGGGTAATATTTGCATTTGAAGATTTAGGACAAATTGGAACATATTTAAGTACAATGTTTGACTTAAATGGTGCAAGTTTTGCAAATCCAGAGGCAATATATTATTTGAAAAATTATATAGCAATAATCATTATAGGAATTATATGTAGTATTCCGTTAATGTCAATTGTAAAGAAATTTAGAAAAACTGAAAATAAGATTATTAAGCAAAAGGGCATCAAGAATGAAGATAATGTTAAAGAGGGGCAAATGATCGAGAATGTAGAACAAAAAGAAAAGAAAAAGGGAAAAGAAATTACTTGGGCAATATTTACAAGTATTGGATATGTAGCAATTATTATACTAAGCACAGCAAGCCTAGTAAACAACAGCTTTAATCCATTCTTGTACTTTAGATTTTAGGACAAAATAGGCCTGTCCCAAAAACGAACAACTATGTGGTTTTAACGCCTGTCCCCAAAAGCGACAACCCAAAACGACAAAGGAGACCAACTATGAAAAGTCAATAGATTTTTGAAAAAATTTTAAAAAAATTTCATAGCAATATATTCATAGAAAAGGGTCAACTTTAATAACCGTTTTTAGTGAATTTTTTAAAAACGGCTGAACACATTGAAAATTAGATATTTAGTTAATCCAGGTTAAAAGTAACATTATCTTTTAACATTTTAAATATGATACGAACTAATTTATGAGCAACATGTCCTAAAGCACAATAATGAGATTTGCCTTGAGAACGTTTAAGTTCATAATATT
>CALXWU010000004.1 GCA_944392505.1 uncultured Clostridia bacterium
AATTATTTTTTTACATGTTTCAATAAAATGTCTATCTGCCTCAGTCATATCTATTCCTCCTTTTTGTCGTTATAGGGACAGGCCTTAAAACGACACACTTGTCGTTTTGGGGACAATCCTTAATTTAAATTTATTTTTTGTACCCTTTTGGATTATTGGCTATAGTTCTACTCAAAATCCCACTTTGGTACATATTCCTCTTCGTGTTCTCCTAATTCTTGCATATATCCATTTTTTAAGTCTAGTGTAAATAAAAATTTTTCTATTTCTTTATATTCTTTTTTAGTTAGCTTTCTATTGATATACTCATCCTGCTTAGTTTTATATGTTGGAAAATATTGTGCCATAACACTTACATATATATCATCTGGCATATTTTCTTTTATCCATTTTAATATATGTTTGCTATTTTGTAAATGGTTTGGCAAAATTAAATGACGAATTATAACTCCCTTTTGAATTATTCCGTTTTTATCAAATTTAGCTGTTCCCACTTGCTTATACATTTCTTTAATTGCTTTTGTAGCCACTTCAAAATATTTGTCAACTTTTGAATACTTTTTTGAAAGTTCATTTGAATAATACTTTAAGTCCGGCAAGTAAACGTCGATATATCCATTCAATGCTTTAATTGTCTCTACATTTTCGTAACTATTGGTGTTGTATATAATTGGTATTTTAAGTCCATCTTTTCTTGCAATTTTTATTGCCTCCTTAATTTGATAAGCATACATTGTTGGTGTTACTAAATTAATATTATTAACATTCTTTCTTTGTAACTCCAGAAATGTATTAGCAAGTTCTGCAATGGTTATATTTTTGCCTCTTCCTAATTGGCTAATCTCATAATTTTGGCAATATATACAACTCAAATTGCAATTACTAAAGAAAACGGTTCCAGACCCATTCCCCTCACTAATGCATGGTTCTTCATAATTATGTATAGATGCGAGTGCAATTTTTATTTTATCATTGCATTTACATCTTCCTATTTGTCCATCTAGCCTATTTACTTTACATCTATGGGGGCATATTGTACAATATTGCAATTCTTTCATTGAAATCACAATTCCTTCAATAAATTTATTATACAGCTCGTATTATATCATTATTAATTTAACTTTACAATCATTATTTTGTATAAAATAGAGGTTTGCACAGAGATAATATCGTATCGTAATTTGCATGCCATATCATACAATTTAAAAAGATTTTGCAGATATTGATATGACTTTTAATATATCATTTCTTTGCAAAATCTCTATTATTAGTATTTCATTTAAGTTATTCTATTACTATTTCTTTATTATTTGATATACAATGCGACACGTGTAGAATATTGAGTCAAAGCACCATATGGAGGTTGTGCATAGCGACCATAAACTGCATTATCCATATTCCAACCTCCTCCTCGAATAACTCTATTTATTCCATCATTTGCTTCCTGAGTCCATTCAGGATAATTTCCAGCTAGGTCATATATATTATTTGCACTCCATACATCATTACTTCCCGAATCTTGCGGATCCCCTGAAGCAATATTTCCCCATTCACTTGAATCTATATATACTTCTTCATTGCTCCTTCCGCCACTATCAACTAGCCAGTCGATAACCTCATCCCACTGATTCCCATATATCATATGGCTTTGTGCTTTTTTATTTTCTCCAGTTATAACTCTATTACACGCACTTTTTAAACTATACCAAAAACCACCCATACCTGAAGAACTAGTATTTAGTACAGGCTGATACCTTTGAACAGTTGGATTGTCTGAAGAACCAGTTAGTTCATATCTTCCAATATAAAATCCATCATATTTCTTAATACTATTGAAAACTACTAAATATTCGTCAACCATATCTTGCGCGAAATTTTTTAATATTTGTGCGCTTGTTCCAGTATATCCAAGATTACTATTTAATTGATTCAATCCACTAGTGCATGCATCACCCCAAGATGTATCTGCTAAAATATCCGGTTCTCTATATCCCGTACTTCCTGGTGCTCCTCCCATAACAGCATTAGCTGCTCTTAATCTGCTATATATCTTTGTTGTTGTAGTTGTTTCTCCTAATGAGCTTTTTGATAATGCTGTATCTGCTGCTGTTTCTGGAGTAGTTGTACTATACATTTCAGCCAAATCAGTATCACTTACTGGTATCCACACAAACTCATTAGTTCCATCTGTGATTACTACTCCATCATCTATATCTGTTGCAGAATCTACTGCTATACCAAACCCCCTGGAATCCACATTGTGTCTCCACTTGCATCTCTTATTTGTGTTGTTGCTCTATATATGTACACATTTTCCCCCGGTGCTGGTTTTGCATCCACTACTGTCTCTGGTTCTGGTGGTTCTTTAAATTCCTCCTCTAAATACGCTGTTAAATTAGACATTAAACCTGATACTTTATTTGTGGTACTCTCTGTTAAGTTCTTTGTGGTTTCTGCTTGCTTTATTAATCCTCCATCCCCCACTGCTAGGTTTAATGTTATAGTTGCTAATATAATAATTATTATTATCGTTATAACTAATGTAATTAACGTTATTCCTTTGTTCTTCAATGGATGTGTCAAGTAATTGTTTGCAACATCCTTTAATGTTGATTTTTCTTTCATTTATAATTCCTCCTCTGTTAAAAATATTCAACATTATTATATATGTTTTCCTTATTTTTTGTCAATGTTTTCATATACTTTTTGGCATAGAAATACCTTTCATCAATATAATAGACCTGTTTTCAAAATCTTTATCATTTATCATTTTTTAATCTCAGATAACCTAATTCAATCCATCTATTATATGCTAAGTTTAGGTTAAATAAAAGTTTTGGTTTTGCTCCTGCCCTGTTTTTGTCTACTACACATGCATAGTATCTTTCATCCGGATTTTTGTACTTTTCTAATTCAAAAAATTTTGTGTCTACTTCTTCTAATGAATACTGGTACTTGTCCCAGTCTTCTCTGATAATTTGTTTTATTAAGCATAATGTATCTAAAACTTCTTTTACTGTTCTACTGACCGCTAGGTCATTTACAGTTAAATTTATTGGTAGAGTTGTACTTTCAGTTAATTGTAATGTTGCAAATATGAACATATTAAAATTTTGTGCTAAATTAGAAAGTATTGTAGCTGTTCTTTTTATTTCTTCTCCATTTCCAATGTTTGCTGTATCTGTTTTTAATGTATCATAAAATACATATTCTATTTTTTCTTTATAATAATAGTTCATAATAACTTTTTTTAGCTCGTCATTTGTATGATCTGTTATGTTTATAAAATATATTGAGTTATCAATTTGATTGTTTAGCCAGTCCGTCACAGCTATTGTTTTATTGAATTCATCTGATACTTTTTTTAGTCTCTCTACAAATTCTCTTCTTGTTTCTTTTTCTTCTTGAATAATAAATCCGTCTTTATCTACTTTTACTTTAGCATCATTATTTGGTCTGAACTTGAACTCTAATAATTCTCCCTCTGTTTTAGATATTTTCTGTCCATGTCTTTTTTGTATTTCTGGATTATTTAGTACAGTTGTAATTAAACATAATTTCATTTTCTCTTCAGACATTTCATTTGAGATTACTAAAACTTTCTTCTTATGTACAAAAGCAGTATATGCTGCAATATTAATTGTAAACCTACTTTTACCTGAGTTAGAAGGCATTGCAAATGCCATAGTTTCTCCCTTGCGAATTCCTTTAAACACACTTGTAAGTATTGGAAACGGTAAGTCTAATCCATTTGTTAAGTTGTTTTCTCCTTTTTCCAAAAATTCTGTTAAATCCTCGCTTAAAACGGCTTGTTTAAATTTTTGGGTAACACTTACTTGAATTATTGCGGCTTTTACTTCATCTACAGACATTTTATCATATAGCTCATAGTCTCTAATATTTATTATTTGATTTTGTATATCTTTTCTTGGTTCTTCTAAATAGCTTTTTCTTAATATACATAACTTCCTAAGTTCCAAATAGATTTTCTCAGGATTACAGTTTCTCTCTGAAATTTCGTTTTTTAATTGTTGTTTTTGTTTATATGTTTCGTTATTATCTACAGAGAAGTTAAAACCTTTTTTTGCGATCTCTGGTGTGTATTTTCCACCTTCTGTAAACAAAATGCTTTTATATATATTTAATAGGCTTTGATCATCAAAATAACACTCTTCAAATATTATGTAATATTTCACAATTAGTTTTGGATTATTTAAAAGCAAACCAATATAGGCTTTTTCTAATTCTTCATCTCTTAACTCCACAGGGAAAACAGATTCTTGTTTTTTTACTTCTTCTTTATATACTATTTTTTCTTCTTTTTTTTCGCCAGTCCAATCATCTATATTTTCTCTGCTTTCGTCATCTTCATTAAATTCACTATCTTCTTTGGCATCTTCATTTTCGTTGAACTCTTCATTTACATCATGAAAATCTTCTTCATCAAATTCTTCGTCTTCTTCGTTATCTATTTCATCAAACTCCACTACTTCATCTGAGGAACTCGAATATTCTCCATTATCTTTTTTTTCATCCTCGTTTGTTTCATCGTTTTCTCCTTTTTTTGCTTTTTTTCTTTTTCTCGTTTTAGGTTTATCTGTAGTTTTTTTGCTTTCTTTTTTCTCTTTATTTTCTTTGCTTTGTTTATCTGAATTATTAAGTACCCTTATTTTAGCCAGTGCTTCTGGTAACTTTCCTAAATCTATTAGTTTTCTTGTTTCATCTATTTCATCTTTGTTTTTTCCGTTTTGTTCTAGTATATCAAGTATTTTATATAATTTTTCTACATTATCACTTGGCATGTTCTTTTGTTCCCCCTCTCTTAAAATTAAGAAAATTCTATCATAGTTTATTTTATTTTACAATAGTAAAGCTATCACTCTTTATTTTAATTTCCATTTGTGCTATAATCTATTTTAGTTTGTTTTAGGAGGATTATATGATTTCAAAAAGTATAGTAAATGTAAGATATGTAGAAACAGATAAAATGGGAATAGTTCATCATTCTGTTTATCCAATATGGTATGAACTTGCTAGGACAGATCTTTCAAAAAAGGTTGGCTTTCCATATTCTAAAATGGAAGAAGTAGGTCTTATGACTCCTTTAGTAGAGCTTAACTGCAAATATTTTAGTCCAGCATATTATGATGATGAACTAATAGTAACTGCAACAGTTAGTAAACTTACTCCTGCTAGAATAGTATTCTACTATGAAGTTTTTAGAAAAGATTCAAATAAGCCTATTAATACAGGATATACTGTCCATGCAATTGTCAATAGAGATATGAAACCAATAAATACAAAAAAAATATTTCCAGAGATTTATCAAGCGATGGAAAAGATGATGAATAATTAGGAGGTTCTTTATGGCAATATTTGAACGTAATGCTAGAGTTGATATAAGTAAAGTAAATAGTAATGCTTTAATCACAAATAAAGGAATGCTTTCTCTTTTAGAGAATGTGGCTTGTATGCATTCTGATACAGCAGGATGCGGTATTATAGATATACCACGAACTCATTTATCTTGGGTACAGCTAAATTGGAAAGTTAAAATATTTAGAAGATTAAATTATGGTGAAACTGTTAATATTAAAACTTGGGCACGAAATGCGACAAAAGTAAGCACTCTTCGTGATTTTGAAGTTGTAGATGAGAATAATAAAACAACATGTATTGCAACTACAAAATGGACATTAGTTAATACTGATACACATTCCATAACTAGAATTCCAGATGAGGTCATAGCAGAATATACTCCTGAAGATAAAACAATTTTACCAGATTTTGAATTTAAAAGATTGGAAGAACCAACCGAGTTTTCAAACGAGTATATATATGCAACTCAGAGACGTGATATTGATGTAAATAAACATATGCACAATTTGAATTATTTAGATTTGGCTTATGAGGCATTACCACAAGAAGTATATCTAAATGAAGAATTTAATAATATAGAAATAATGTATAAAACAGCTATTAAATTAGGTGATACATCAAAATGTTTATATTCATATAAAGATGGTAAACATATCGTTACTATAAAGAGTATGGACGAGAAAGTTTTACATTGTATTATTAATTTGTGGTAACTCCTAACTTGAATTTACACAAAAGGGACTCTCTTTTTGGGGAGAATCCCTTTTTTATTGTATAGGAAAAATCGAAGATTTTGACTATACAACAAGGTTAAGTTTCCTTGGGCTGTGCGTATTTGCGAAGCAAAACGCACATGTGGCGAAGCCACTTTTCTTATTTTAAATTTATTTGAATAATTCTCTGTTTTTTATTTGATCTACAGTGTGGCCTCTTTGTGCTTCTCTAAATTTCTTCATAAATGGTAAATAATATGAGTCATCATTATCTACACAATCATCTTTTGTAATTTTAAAATGATTTACTAAAATATTCTTTTCATCTTTAAAGCTTCTGTCTATCTCGTCTGCTATTTCTTTATCGAATAAAAGATTTATATATTGCATAGCTTTATTATGATTATTCAATTTATCCATTGCAGATGCATAGTAGTATACTGCTTTTACCATGGTCTTTTCCATCTGGTCTTTTGAAATGCTATCAACTAAGAAGTTTAAGTCTTCTAATAATTTTGCCGCTTTACCATATTGTTTGTCCATTATGTATAATATTGTTAGCAAATATTTTCCTTCAGAATCTATGCTTGAGCATGGTAAGTGTTTGTCTTCCTTTAAGCTAATAAATGGTATTAATTCATCGTATCCAATCTCATCAATTAGAATCTCCATCAATTTTATTGTATCTTTTATATTGGTTTCGTTTATATTACTCAAATCTTTTAATAGACTTTGTAGAATTACAAACACATTAAAATATGTTGCTGTATTATCGAAACTAATCTCACTCATTCCTGGTACAACTATACGTAATGCTGGGAATCCTAGGCATGTTACATCTCTGATTAAAACATCTTTTCCATCATCTATTAAAGATTTAACCATGTTATTTAATATCTGTTTATTATTAAGCTCTGAAACATCAGGCATTTCTGTAAAAACATACTGTGGCTTATCACCTAAAATTTGATATGGAACTGCTGAAAAATCTCCAAATATAAATTCAGTAAAGTTTCTTCCTTTTGTATCATCTCCATAATAGAAGTCAAACAAACAGGTTTCGGCATATTCATATATATCTCTTCCTTGAGCTGCCTCTGTAAAGCATCTCTCCATTGCTATACCATAATCAGGATGAGCTCCCAATTTAAATCCAAATCTTCCTGTATTTTTCTCTATTATGAATAATCCTGCAACAGGATATTTGCCTCCAAAAGTACAATCAACTAATCTGAAATAGTATTTATCATTTTGTTTTAGTTTTTCTACCATTTCCTTTACTTTTGGGAATTTTTCTACATATTCATTAGGTATTTCTGGTAGAGTTGCTTTTTCCTTAAATATCTTAATTCCTACATATCTTTCAAATACTTCAGAAAGTCCTTCTATTAGTGCTTCTTCTCTTGAGTTGCCTGCACACATTCCATTTGAATTACATGTATAGCTAAATAGTCTTTCTGGAATGTATTCTATTTCATCATTTTTTATACTATAGTATGGCAAAGATAAGAAATTTTCTTTTGGAACAATTTTAGAATTTTGATTCATGACTTCTTTAATATATTCCTTTTGCTCTTCTTTTGATTTATCCCCTCTACCATTTTCCTTTGCTATATTTTCTAAAAAACTATTGTTACCTCCCATCAGTTCATCAACTGACAAAGTTTTTTCATCTGGTGCATATGAAAATGGTATTTCTTTTGTCGGCTTTTCTACCTTAAATCTAAACATACCGTTTTGAAATCTTTCAAAGAACTCTGCATATCCACTAGCCATAGCATATTCCTTTGTCATACCTTTTCCATTTTGTCCAATGTTTGTTCCCTTAACATTAATTCTTAATGAATATGTCCCTACACTACTGGTATCAATCCATTGTTCCTCTACTTCAATTCCTAAATCATTTAATAGCCTTTTTAACCTTTCCACTGTTTTCTCAGGTAATACTTCTTTGTACCTTCTTTTCTGTAATTCACTCATTTTAACTTCCTCCTTATATTCTACATCTTTCGACAAAATATTATCATTTTATCCAAAATATTTTTCAAATATTTTATGAAAAGTCCATTTTCATATATGAAAATTAAAAAATTATTTTTTGTAATGGATTTTTGTAGATAAGTAATAGGAATAAGTGTTACAGCAAAAATATCACCTTAATTTTTATTAAAAGCAGAAGTCACATGCATATCTTACATGTAGCTCCTGCTTTATATATTTTATTTTTTTATAAATCTTTCCCTACTTCAACAGTTTCTTTATTTCTTCTTTATCTTGTACTCCAATAGTCCTGCCTATCTCTTTTCCAGCCTTTATTACAACAAATGTTGGAATGCTCATCACATTATATTTTACTGCTAAATTTTGTTCTTCATCTATATTTATTTTACATACTTTAACGGTACCATTCATTTCTTCAGCAATTTCATCAACTACAGGTGACATCATTTTACATGGTCCACACCAACTAGCCCAAAAATCTATTAAAATTGTTTTATCAGATTTTAATACCTCTTCCTCAAAATTTTTTTCATTCAAATTTACAACTGACATAATTAACCTCCTTATTATCCTTTTTGAATTATATTTAAAGCTGCCTTAGCACCTTCATATATGGCCTTATTAATTTGTAACAATCCTCCTGTGCAATCTCCACAGGCATATAATCCTTTTACATTTGTCTCCATGTTTTCATCAACAACTATATTATTATTCTTCACATTAGCACCAATTTTTCTAGCTAAATCTGTACTAGACGCTGTACCAATCGCAACAAATACGCCATCGATTTTTTCGACTTTATCATTAGCAAACTCTACCTCTTCAATATTGTTCGTGCCTCTAAACTCTCTTATTGGTGTTTCATCTACTTCAAACTCTGATGCATCTCTATTCTGTATCATTTCTTCTCCATTTGTTAAAATAGTCACAGAATTTGCTACTGGTTTTAATTGTTTTGCTTCATGTATGGCATAATTTCCATTCCCTATTACAGCTACATTTTTATTCCTAAAGAAAAATGCATCACAAATCGCGCAATAGCTTACACCTCTTCCTTCGAAGTCCTTTATGCCTTTAATATTAGGTATGTTTCTATTTGTACCTGTAGCAATTATTACATTTTTTGCTTCATATTCTCTATTAACTGTTGTAACAATAAAATTCTTTTCAAAAGCAATATTAGTTACTTCATCTTGTTCTATTGGTATATTAAGATTTTTAGCTTGTTTAATTCCTATTTCATAAAGCTCTTTCCCAGAAATGCTTTCAATCCCATAATAATTTTCTATTTTATGAGCCTTTTCTAAAGCACTCTTTTCATGCGAAATTATTAAAACCTCCTTTTTACCTCTTTTTAAATAAATGCTTGCTGATATTCCTGCTGGTCCGCTCCCTATAACAATTGCATCATACATGTTTCTTCCTCCAATTATAAATATAACTAAATTAAATCATATATATTCTTAAAAGCATATCCTTCTCCTTGCAAATATTTTATCACATCTTCCAAGGTTTCATAAGTTATTTGTTTATCTGCTGAATCATGCATTAAAATTACAACATTATCCCATCCATTTATAGTTTTCTTCAAATTAGATAAAATCTCTTTTTTAGTATCTGCTCCTTCTGCATCATATGTCAGCGCACTCCAATCCAGATATGCAATTCCATTTTCATTTAACGTCGTACGTGCCTTCTTTTTTATCTTCTCATATGGTCCCCCGTGTGAGCCTCCGGGGAATCTAAACAAATTACTTGAATAATTTGGATTTCCTAATGCTTCTTGAATTGCTTTTTCTGTTTTATTATATTCACTTAAAACAGATGTTGCACTTTTATATATTTTACTATACTTATGTGAATATCCATGATTTGCTATATAATGGCCTGATTCATATTCTCTTTTTAGCAAATCTGGATTCATCTCCACTCTATTTCCTAATACAAAAAAAGTTGCTTTTATATTATATTTATCTAATATGTCCAATATGTGTGGTGTAACTTCCTGCGTAGGTCCGTCGTCGAAAGTTAAAAATACTCTTTTCCCTTCTTCTCCATTATATATATTATTGATTTTATCTATAAACTCTTGTGCTTTTTCGTCATTCTTATTTTCTCCTATGCCTTCTTCTTGCTCACTTTCAGAATCATCCTCCAGCTCGTCTACATTTTCTTTTTTGCCGTCTTCATCACTTCCTACCATTGCAGAATTTTGATTACTAGGATCTTCTAATCCTGCAACTGTTTCTACACTCTCTGCCCTATTATATCTGTTATATAAAATGAGTCCTACACAAACAATAATTGATATAATGGCTAATATTATGATTGTTATTACAATTTTTAAATCTCTATCTTTTCTCATTCCAACTATTTCTATTTGGCGCATTTGTATCTTACCTCTTATTAATTTGTACGAATATTATATACTAAAATATATATTTTTTCTAGTCCCCCTGTTTCATTCGTCCTTAGAAGTGTTAATTTTAAATAGTTTAAATATTTCAACAATTACTAGTGGAAGTAATACTAAGCCTATTATTTCTAATACATTATTCATTGGTAATACAGGTATGCTGAATATATGTCTTAAGGCTGGGATGAATAGTATTATAAGCATTAAGGCTGCTGAAAGTGCAATTGCTCCAAGTAATACCTGGTTGTTAAATGGATGTGTCTTGAAGATTGATTTTTTGTTATTTCGTATATTAAATACATGAACGAGTTCTGAAAATGCGAGTACTACAAATGCCATTGTTTGGCCTATCTCTACTTTTACTTCTTGTTTTTCTACTATCTCTGCTCCATTTGCTAAAGCTTCGTCTAAGTTTTCAACTTCTTCTACACTATAGATTTGGTTATCTATTCTTACCATGGTTGGTAACTGGTCATCTGGTGTTGCCAATCCTATTAAAAATGCTGCAAGTGTAAGAAGTCCTATCATAAATCCTTGATATATAACTCTCCAAGTCATACCTTTTGTAAATACGCCTTTTTGTTTTTTAGGTTTTCTTTTCATTACATCATCTTCTGCCGGATCTACAGCCAATGCTAAAGCTGGAAGTGAATCTGTAACTAAGTTAATCCATAAAATATGAATTGGAAGTAAAACTTCTACTAAGCCTACATCTATTCCAAAGGTACTACTAATCCATGGCGTAATTAGTATTGCGATAAATAGTGCCACTATTTCACCAACATTGCTGGAAAGTAAGAATTGGATTGCTTTTAAAATATTATCATATATTCGCCTGCCTTCTTCAACTGAAGAAACTATTGTTGCAAAATTATCATCTGTTAAAATTACATCTGCTGCTTCTTTTGATACATCTGTACCAACTATTCCCATTGCACAACCAATGTCTGCTGTCTTTAATGCTGGTGCATCATTCACACCATCACCAGTCATTGCAACTATTTCTCCGTTAGCTTGCCAAGCTTTTACAATACGTACTTTATGTTCTGGTGAAACCCTTGCATAAACTGAATATTGTCTAATATTTTTTGTTAAATCTTCATCAGACATTTCTTCAAGTTCTGCTCCAGTTATTGCCTCATCATCATTTTCTAATATTCCTAGCTCTTTTGCAATAGCCACTGCAGTTATTTTATGATCTCCTGTAATCATTACAGTTTTTATCCCTGCTGTTTTACATTTTTCTACTGCTAGCTTTACTTCTTCTCTTGGCGGGTCTATCATTCCCACCATACCAACAAAAATCAAATCATTTTCAATGTTTTTCATTTCTTCATCTGTTGGTTCATGGTCTAATTCTTTGTATGCCATTGCTAAAACTCTTAATGCATTTTTTGCCATTTCTTCATTGTATTTGTTTACAACTTTTCTATATTCCTCTAAATCAGCTTTGATTTCTCCATTTACTTCATATTTACTACATTTAGCTAAAAGTTCATCTATTCCACCTTTGGTATATACTAAGTATTTATCTCCTACCTGGTTTACTGTTGTCATCAATTTTCTGTCAGAATCAAATGGAAACTCTTTTACTCTTTGAATTTTTAAAACCTCTTCTACCTTAAAATTAATTTTAAAACCTAAATCTATTAATGCTGTTTCTGTAGGATCTCCAGTTAAACTGTTATTTTCTCCTATTTTTGTATCATTGCATAATGTATTTACATACATTAATTTTTCTAAATCATCTTTTATTTCTGTTATATCTTCTACAGCAAGTAATTTATTATCTGCAAATACTTTTTGTACAGTCATTTTGTTTTGTGTTAGTGTTCCTGTCTTATCTGAACAAATAACTGTAGCACTACCGAGTGTTTCAACTGCTGGCAACTTTTTAACAATAGCATTTTTCTTAACCATTCTTTGCACACCAATTGCTAAAACAATTGTAGAAACTGCTGCCAACCCTTCTGGAATTGCTGCAACAGCTAAACTTACTGCTGTCATAAACATATCTATAATGTCTTTTCCATATGCAATTCCTATAATAAAGATTACTACACAAATTGCAAGTGCTGCTATACCAAGTGTTTTACCAAGTTTATTTAGTTTTATTTGAAGTGGTGTTGCTGTACCTACTGTATCATTAATAATTGTTGCGATTTTACCAACTTCTGTATTCATGCCAGTTTCTACAACGATACCTTTTCCCCTACCATATGTGATAAGAGATGAAGAAAATAGCATATTGGTTCTATCACCAATTCCAACCTTTTCATCTGAAATCACTTCTGAATTCTTATCTACTGGTACAGATTCTCCTGTTAATGATGATTCTTGTGATTTTAAATTTACTGCCTCTATAATCCTTAAATCTGCTGGTACATAGTCTCCTGTGTCTAACACTACCACATCTCCGGGTACTAGTTCTCTTGAGGCTACAACTTCTACTTTTCCATTACGAACAACTTTTGCTACATGTGAGCTTAATTTTTGCAACGCCTCTAAAGATTTTTCCGCTTTATTTTCTTGTACTACGCCTATTATTGCATTAACAATAACAACTATAAGGATGATAAGTGAATCTGTAATTCCTTCTCCTTCCATATAGCCAACAACTCCAGAAACAATAGCTGCTACAATTAGTACAATTATCATAAAATCCTTGAATTGCTCTAAAAATTTAACTAGTAAACTCTTTTTCTTTTTTGCTTTTAGTTCATTAAACCCATATTCTTGCCTTTTCTCTTCTACTTGCTTACTTGTTAAACCTTCATTAATGTTGGCTTTAAGTTCTTCTTCAACCACTTTTGATTCTTTGTTAAACCAATTTTTCTCCAAGTTCATCTACTCCTTTTTATTTATTTTGTTATAAAACATGTTTTTTATGCAAGATTTTATCCTAAGCACTTCTTCACAACTTCATTTATTGTTTTTCCATCAGATGCAGCTCCAATTTTTTCTTTTGCTGCTTTCATAACTTTTCCCATATCTTTCATAGAAGTAGCACCAATTTCATTAATAACGTCTTTTACTATTGTTTCAACTTCTTCTAATGATAATTGTTTTGGTAAATATTCAGCTAGAATCTCTATTTCTTCTTTTATTTCATTTATTAAATCTTCTCTACCACTTTTTTCATAGTCTCCTAATGCATCTTTTCTCTTTTTTGATTCTTTTGCGATAATATCAATTATTTGATTATCATCTAAAGTAATTTGCTTATCTTTCTCTACTTGCAAGATTGCTGCTCTTACCATTTGAATTACATTCTTTCTTACTACATTTTTTTCTTTCATACAATTTTTTAAATCTTCTAATAATTTTTCTTTTAACATAATTTATCAATCCTTTCTTTTTTACTCTATATATGTAAACTTATTTGGATACTGTATTGCTTCAAAACTATTATTGCCTTTTATTGCCCATACTTGATTTGCCATTGTTTCATCTGATGTAGTAGAAGTAAATTCTATTCCCCAACCTGCTACATCAACATCTAGATTGTCAAAATACTTAACTTCATATGTTCCAGTTGCATAAACAAATTTTGCTTCCCCATCATAATTTTTCCAAATATTTCTGTATGTATACGTTCCATCTTCTCTAAGTACATAAATTCCACCTAACATTTCATATTCTACTAACGAACTCTTATATATTCCGTATTTTAATTTGTAACTTCCTGCTTGAATTTCTCCATCTGCGACATGCTCGTTCCTAGCTTCTGCTATAAGGTCAGAAATTCCACCCACTTCTTCTAATTGCATTTCAACTATTTTTGTATAATCTAAAGTATCTGCGTCTTCAAAATATCCATTATATTCTGCTTCTGGAATAGACTGTTGTTTATTTTCTTCTGTACTTATGAAAAAGCCCTTGTAATCTGGTCCGTTGTGTCCTAATGTTTTAGACCATACTAACTTATTATTTTCTAATTTATAAAATCCACTAGCTCCAGCGTCACTAAAAGGTTTGAATTCTGCATAGACTATCTCTTTATCATTTTCACTATATTCTAACATACCATATGAATATATGTAATCTACAAAAATTATTTCTCCCTTACTGCTATCATATGTATATATTAAATTATTGAAAAATCCTCCGAACCCAGCATCTTGAACAAATAGCTCTTCTACTCCGTCTTTATTTATATCTTCTATAGCATAATATGTAGCTGTTCCAAAAGTCTCTTGTATATCTTTTTCATATTCTTTATCCATTATAAATTGTTTATATATATCTTCTAAGTTTGAATTGGATGAGTTATTTCCTACTTGGTGCGAATCTTCATCATCACTAGATGACGCCATTCCATTTATCGCATCTACCACTACGTCTATCTTTTCAGGACAATATTCATCTGCAAGTTCTGCAATCATTTGTGCTATTTCGTTATAATCTGCAGATCTACTTAGTCTGTTGCAAGATTCTAATAAAATTGCTGCAATTTCGTCTGTTGTAACTCCACCTTTCCACATTTCATAAACAGCATGCCCAAATACAGTCGCGTTGTTGTGTTCTACCTTAGAATAATCATCTGTATCATCTAGTGTAATATAGTATGTTCCTCCAATTTTATTTGGTTGATTTTTAAGACTTGGATTTGCCATACTTCTCATGCCATATTCATTATTTAAAACAACATCTTCTCCCATAAGCCATAGCTCATCATTTTCAAAAGTCAAGTTTTCATTAGCACTAAATGGCTTTACTTCAGTATTTTCTCTATAATAATTTTCTATAATATTTCCTATTACATCTGCATATGCTTCATTTACTTCTCCTATGGAAAATCCATCATCTGAAAATATTTGTGAATCTGTTGCACCAATATATCCATGTGTATATTCATGTGCCAATACATCTAACCCATTTACGAAATTATCGTACACTCCATCTACTCCAGAACCAAGAGTAATAAATCCCCTACCTTGATAATAAGATGCATTATTTTCTTTTGCATCATCATTTACAATAACTAATATTTTATCATCTTTTCCGGAATATGATTTAATTCCAAACTTTATATTATAGTAATCATATATTTTTGCCATATTTGACATAGCTTGATTTGCTACTGTATCGGTCCATGTATTATCATCGGAGGTAATTATATCTGAAATATATAATCCACCTAAGCCAAATTTATAATCTTTAATTTCTATCTTTCTTTCTGGATCATACATTTCATAAGTTAATAATATTTTATTTGTATTGAAGCTTAGCAGTTCACCCTTTGTTCCATACCCAGTTGCACTTGCTACTGAAAAATCTTCAGTTAGTTCTGTTTCCATAATCTCCTCTGTTTTTGCATTTATATATATGTTGTATGCTCCACCATCAAGATTATTAAACTTACCAACTGCTTTCACTCCCCAACATAGTGTTGGAGTGTCATCTATGAATTTTATGAGAAGTTGCGTTGTATCAACTTCTATTTCGTCTCCATAAGTTTCTGTTACTATGCTTAATGCTCGATTTTGATCAAAACTTGGATTTACATCTAAGTCTGTAATCTTTTCATAATCGCCACTAACCATTTTGATGTTTCCATCTTTATCTGCTGTAACTACCATTTGTCTATCTATTACCTCTATGCCATTATAATATTGTTGCATCCTATATGTTTTATTATCCAAAAATTCTATTTCATTACTTATCTCATATTCTTCTTTTGGATTTGTCATACCAAAAACCTCTTGAAGTTCTTCCAATGCACGTATAGCATCATTTCCACTATCCACCTTAAAATCAGTATAATCTCCTGCTATTATAGTAGGTACTTCTGAAGCTTCTCCATATGAAATTGTTACATCCGCATTAGCTTCCAATGTAGCTAAATCAACTTTATTTATCGGTTGCCAATTTAAAGCAAATATTGTAACTACAGTTGCTATTGCTAAAACTATTATTATGGTTAATACTATTAAAATAATTTTTGTTTTCTTTTTCATACACATCCTCCTTATGCTCAATAATTATATCATAATTTATAGATTTATGTGTAGATTTTCGAAATGTTTTTTTATCTAATCTCTTCAATATCTTTTCTTCAAAATTTCTAAAAAGTATTTGTTCAATTTCTTTTTTACTATAATCATTATTTATTAATGCCTTTTCTAATTTTTCTTTTACTTCATATTGCATATATACATTCAAATTCTGATAATATTCTGGCTCTATATAGTAATATCGCATATCATCAGTTGCAACACTTATGTTATCTACTCCTCCAAGTAAATCTCTTATATAATTTATATGGTCAATGTATTTTTGTTCAAAATCAATTTTAGTATCGCAAATCTCTTCTGTATCAATGCAAAACTTTTTTATAGATACAACACCTACAACTCCTTCTAGCTCTTTTATTGCCAATATTTGTTCATCTGTTAAATTTCTTGGGACATTACAAATTGCCTTGGAATTTGAATGTGATGCAAAAACAATCGGGTTTTCTCCTCTCTTTTTTAATTTTTTACATAAATATATAATATCCCAAAATGTAGTTTCATTAGCATGAGATAAATCTATTGCAATTCCTTTTTGCACCAACTTTTCTATTAATCGTTTTCCTAGTTTAGTTAGTCCTATGTTTCTATCTGATTTTACTCCTCCTCCAAATTTGTTCTCGTTGCTCCATACTGGATTAGTTGACCTAAGCCCTAGAGAATATAAAATATCAAGGTCTTCTATGTTTTTCAAATAATCTAAACCTTCAATTCCAAATATATATTTTATATCACTAGATATAAGTTGATTTGACTCTATAAATTGCTTTACTTCTTTCAAGTTTTCTATTAGGTTTATTTGGTCTTCTTCTATCCCAAGTTCTGCTCTCATCTCTGCTGGCGACATATAGAAAAGATTAAAAATTCCTCCTGTTATATTATCCTTTCTATATACCTTTCTACAATGCTCTTTTATAAGCTCTACTTCGTTTTTCTTCATTAAAATATAAGTTAATAAATCGTAATGACAATCAAACATATTTCTTCACCATTAACATTATATTATTTATTAAAATATATTATAATACATAAATAACTACTAACCTTTTAGATTAGTAGTTGTCCACGATTAAATATTTGCATATTAAATACTTCTATGTATTGGTAACATTTCAAATAACTTAAGCCATATCAATTCCTATTTTCATTATTGTTCCCCAGTTTTATTTCTGCATGCTTATCAACTCATATCTTTGGAGCGGGTAGAGGGAATCGAACCCTCGCTATCAGGTCGGAAGCATGACATTCTACCACTAAATTATACCCGCATTTACGATAAAAGCAACAACTATGTACAGTTGTTGCTATCTAATGGAGCAGGTAGCGGGAATCGAACCCGCATAGCCAGCTTGGAAGGCTGGAATTCTACCATTGAACTACACCTGCATTATTTATTTTGCGGAACAATTAATATTATAAACTTTTTATAGATTCTTGTCAATACATTTTTTAAATTTTTTAACTTTTTTACTTGCATAACTCTAATTTTTATGCTAATATATAAAAGTAAGTTTTATAGGGGTATAGTGTCAATGGTTAGCACGATGGTCTCCAAAACCACAAGTCTGAGTTCGAATCTTAGTACCCCTGCCACACCATTGATGTACAATTTAAAAATTGTACATTTTTTGTTAAATAGATAGTTTTTATATTACTACTATTGAATTTACAAAATATATATGAAAAAGGATTTATATGAAGAATAATATGGATAACATAAATGAAGAAAAAAATAATACTAATTTTGTAAAAAAAATTTTATCAAATAAATTTGTAAAAAAATTTTTAACTAAAGAAGTAATTCTGTATGCTGTTTTTGGTGTATTGACTACTCTAATAAATATAGGATCATTCTACTTAATGACAACATTTTTACATGTTGATGAAAATATAGCAAATAATATTGCAATTGTTCTGGCTGTTTTATTTGCATATGTAACAAACAAGGATCTTGTTTTTCATTCAAAAGCTGAAGGTTTTGGAGAAAAATTTATAGAATTTTGCAGATTTATTTTAGGTAGACTAGTTACTATGTTTATTGAATCAATTGGTGGTTCTTTAATGTTTGCTTACCTACCTATCCCAACAATTGTAAGCAAATGTTTAATAACTGTTGTCGTTATAATTTTGAATTTCTTTATTAGCAAATTTTTTGCATTTAGAACTACAGATGAAAAATAGTATTTTATTTAATTTTATGTTTTATACTATTTTGATTTTATAATTTACGATTTTTAGTAAATTCTATATTATATATAATTCGGGGGCTATTAGATTTTTATATGAAAGTGAGGTTTAATTTTCATGTCTAATAGTTTTTTTATGCCTTTTAAAACTTTAATCTTGTTAGTAATATTTTTTATTCTTTTTATTTCAATTTTCTTTATTCCAGTATTATCAGAATCGACTTTTTCATACTCTAGCTCATTGGATCAAAATCTTGTTATAGATATTAGTTCATCTGGCTACGCTTGGCCTTCTCCTCGGATACACAACTATTAACTCATATTTTGGTTATAGAACTTCTCCGACTGCTGGTGCTTCATCATACCATTCTGGTTTAGATATAGGTGCTCCTGAAGGTAGTAAACTTATTGCAGTTACTTCTGGAGAAATAACTTTTGCAAGTTTTCTAGGAGGAGGTGGTTATACCATAACTTTAACCTCTGGAAACATAAAATTTACCTATTGTCATGTATCACCTTATTATATAGTAAAAGTTGGTGACTATGTAATCCAAGGTCAAGTAATCGGGTATGTCGGTCCCAAAAATGTCTATGGAGTAAAAGGGAATCAGTATTTTGATGAGAATGGCAATCCTACCAACGGTGCTACCACAGGCCCACATCTACATTTTGGTGTACGAGTAAATGGAGAGTATGTAGATCCTTTGAGTCTGTTTGATTAAATGCAAAAACTTGAACAAAAAGCAATAGTCCTTTTTGTTCAAGTTTTTTCTTACATATCTTCATCTTCGTCTTTATTTTCTTTATCTTCTTGTCCTTTATTCTTAGAATCGTATTTTGTATCATCTTCTGCCACTTTTTCTCCATAACAATGCGAGCAATTCCCATCACAAGAATACTCATCTTCTGAATTCCAATCTAGCTCAATTATGTTATTGCATTTTGGGCATTTTATTTCTTCTTTTTCTTCATCTGCTATATCAGTTGTAAATTCATAATTGCAATATGGACAAACAATTTCAAATTCATAATTTTCATCATCTTCATAGATGTCTCCTTCGATTTCATCTACGATAGATTGAACACTACTTATTTTGTTATCAATTTCTGTTTGCTTTTCTTCTATTTCTTTAATTCTTGCATCTGTAAGAATTGTTAATCTATCTATAATATCCATGAAAAGTAATGATAGTTCCATGAATTTTTCTTTAGCATATTGTAAATCCTCTGAATCTTTGATATTGTTTTCCAAATCCTCTAAAATTTTTTTATATTTACCTTTTATATCAGACATAAATAAAGCTTCCTTCCTATACTCTTTCCATATACTCGCCAGTTCTTGTATCTATTCTTACGATATCTCCAATATTTACAAATAGAGGAACTGTAAGCTTGTAACCATTTTCAAGTGTAGCTGGTTTTCCTGAGGTAGTTGTAGTATTGCCAGCAAATCCTGGTTCTGTATATGTAACTTCTAATTCCACGAACATTGGTGGCTCTACTGAAAATACGTTTCCTTTATAAGATAATATTTTTACATTCATATTTTCTTTTAAGAATTTTAAGCCATCCCCTATTTGTTCTGCATTAAGTGGTATTTGCTCATATGTTTCATTATCCATAAAAAAGTATAATCCACCATCATTATATAAATATTGCATTTCTCTTTTTTCAATTTCTGCTCCTGGGAATTTTTCTGATGGATTAAAGGTTTTCTCTAAAACTGCACCTGTTATTACATTTTTAAGTTTTGTTCTAACAAATGCTGCTCCCTTTCCTGGTTTTACGTGTTGGAATTCAACTACTTTAAATACATTTCCATCCATTTCAAAGGTTGTTCCATTTCTAAAATCTCCTGCCATATATACTTCTGCCATATATATTCTCCTTTCAATTTACATAATTTTAACATCATTTATTTTACCATATATTGCTATCTAAATCAAGAGTTATTTTCCTATTTATCTACTATAATATAATTTTTATCAGATTTTGTTAAATTTATACATCCAGATTTTGTTATTAAACAGGTATCTTCTATTCTAATGCCAAATGATCCTGGAATGTAGATGCCCGGCTCATTTGTCACTACCATATT
This sequence comes from uncultured Clostridia bacterium, assembly GCA_944392505.1. Classification (GTDB taxonomy): domain Bacteria; phylum Bacillota; class Clostridia; order TANB77; family CAG-508; genus CALXVA01. Next base: position 20,808 of record CALXWU010000004.1, read on the forward strand.
CGTCTTTAATGTATTATCATTCTTTCCACTTATGAATGGCATTTCATGAATTTCTAATCCTATTCCATGTCCTAAACTATGAATTAGATCATATCCATTAAGTTTGAAATCGTTTTCTACCATTCTTGCAGCCATTCTTATGCTTGCACCATCTTTATACTCATTTAATGTCTGAAGCTCGTTCTTTAGTACCAAATCATAAACTTTTTGTGCTTGTACTGGAATGTAACCTGCAAAAATAGTCCTTGTCATGTCAGAGCAGTACCCTTTATACTTACATCCCATGTCTATTGTAATTGGATCTCCTGCTTCTATTTTTTTGTCAGTTGGCACAGCATGTGGCTTAGACGAATTTTTACCTGAGGCAACTATTGTTTCAAAGGCTAAACCATCAGCTTCATTTTCTCTAAAAAATTTTTCTATTTCAAATGCAATTTCTTTTTCTGTCCTTCCAATTTTTATGTATTCGCATAAATGTTGAAAACATAAATCTGTTATGTAGCAAGCCTTTTCTATTAGTCCAATTTCCTCATCATCTTTTATCATTCTTTGTTTTTCAATTAGATTTTCGGTTTCTTCAAAATTGTTTATTTTATATTTTTCTATATATCTTTTATACGTAGCATAAGTAATATAGTTTTCTTCAAATCCTACATTTTCGCAAAACAAAAAGAAATTTTCATAATCATCTCTAGAAATAGTTGATATGTCATTTACTATAATACCATCATTAATTGTAAGTATGGATTTTACTTCTTCTAAATATCTTCCATCTGTTATGAAGAAATTTTCTTTTCTTGTAATCAGCAGCACTCCTTCTGCCTCAATACCAGTAAGATACCTAATATTTACTGGATTTGAGATTATCATTCCTTGCATGTTTTCCATGTTTATTTTATCTCTTAGCCACTTAATTTTAGGATTCATAAAACTCCCCCTTATGTTACTTTTCTTTGTTTTATCTTATCTATATCTTGTATTGTGTTTTGTACTCCATTTTTTGCTATATCCTATTATATCTTTTTTATATTTATTATTTAATATGTACCAAGTGAGAAGATTTTTAATAAAATTAATATTAATTCTGGTGTATTTATGTACATTGGTATAATACTTGCTACTACAATAAATGGTCCAAACGGGATATATTCACTCAATTTTTTCCTTCTTGCTATTAGAATAACAATACTTACAATTGCTGCAAATAAGAATGCCATTACTGAAATAAGTATGATATTTATCCAGCCAAAGAAAAGTCCTAATGCTCCCATTAATTTAACATCTCCAAAGCCCATTGCTTCTTTTCCTGCAATAGCTCCTCCAATTAATGTGATAAGTAGGAAGATCCCAGCTCCTGCAAGCATTCCCAAAACACTATCCATAAACAGATCAATTCCACCAGTTATGTTTAGCAAACTAGTTGCAAATGTAAAAACAAGTCCTGTTTCAAAAATTGTAAGAGTTAATCTATTTGGTATTATTTGTAGTTTATAATCAATCATAAATGCTATTATAAGCATTGGAATTAAGAATAGAAATTTTAAAGTATCTATTGAAATTCCTTTGAAATATAATAATGAAATATAAAGTACGGCCACTATTACCATTAATAAATATTTTGGCTTACAATTTTTTAAATATTCCTTAAAAAAATCTTTTGAAAACACCTTTTTATATTCTGGTAATCTTAAATTACACCAATCTATAAATTGTCCTACTATTAATCCAATTACTCCTACTACAACATAAGTTAATATATGTAAATCATTTATATACATTTTCTTCCTCCGCATTATTTCATTTCAAGCTTGCTTTTCTCTTTAGCTTTTCATACCTTTTTATTATAAATTTTTCCAATGGTCTTTTTATCCTTGTTAATAAATAATCTTTTTCTTCAATAGGCTTAACCAAAATAGAAAACATACCGCATCTATTTGCTCCGATAACATCTGTGAAAATTTGATCTCCCACTACTGCAATATTTTCGCTTTCAAGTTTTAGTATTTTTTTTGCACGCATAAAACCTGATTTAAATGGTTTCTTGGCAAAAAAAATGTACGGAACTTCTAATATTTTAGCAACGGCTTCCACTTTATTTATTTTATTGCTATTTGATAATATGCACATTTTAATTCCACTTTTTTTAAGATTTTTCGCCCAATCAGATACTCCAGCTGGCATTTGTTTGTCTAAATTAATTAAAGTATTATCTACATCTAGTATTAAACCCTTTATATTATTCTTATTCAAAAAATCAATTTTTATATCTTTTACATTGTTATAATATTCTTTTGGATATATCATTTTTCCTCCCAAATTTACAATCATATATTATCAATATGTATGCCTTTTGTCAAGGGCTTAACGGAATTATATACAACAAAAAAACTTTAACATAAATAACTATAATTATGTTAAAGTTCCATTTTAAGTATTGCTCTTGAACGCAAAACTTTGCAGCTTATCTATTGCATCCACAGCCACAGTTGCAGAATAATATTAAGAATATTAATATAAAGAATAATATGCTGTTATCTCCACAGCCACATCCGCCGAAAAGATTTCCTAAGAATCCACCGTTGTTGCATCCACAGCCACAATTTCTAACTTCTTCTTGCATAATTCAAAACCCCTTTCCTGTTATTTCTATATAATATGCTTTTTTATTTTGTTTGTTACAGAATTAGTAGTAGAAATATTTTTCAAGCAAGGCATTTGATTTTTTGAGTGCTATATAATATAATTAAATTGTGTGAATACATTTTTAATAACAGTATTAAATAAAATCAGAAAGGATGATATTTTTAAATGGAAAAAAATATTGAACTTTTGGCTCCTGTTGGCGATTTCGAATGCCTTAAAGCAGCTGTTCAAAACGGGGCAAATAGCGTATATTTCGGTGCAAGTTTATTTAATGCAAGAGCTTCTGCTACAAACTTCAATGACGAAGAGCTTGAAAATGTAATAAATTATTGTGCACTAAGAAATGTAAAAACACATTTGACATTAAATATTCTTATAAAAAACAATGAGTTTAAGGATGCTGTAATGCTTGCAAAGAAAGCATATGAACTTGGTATCGATGCACTTATAGTTCAAGATGTTGGACTTGCTCAATTTTTAATGAAACTTTTCCCAGATCTGCCAATTCATGCTAGTACTCAGATGACAATTCATAATTTAGAAGGTGTGCAAGAGTTAGAAAAATTAGGATATTCAAGAGCAGTACTGTCTCGTGAATTATCACTTCAAGAAATACAATACATATGCCAAAATTCTAATATTGAAATAGAAACTTTTATACATGGAGCTCTTTGCATATCTTATTCAGGTCAATGTTTCTTTTCAAGTATGGTCGGTGGCAGATCTGGTAATCGTGGAAGATGTGCTCAACCTTGTAGATTACCCTATGAATTAATAGAAGAAAAGAACCATGGTAAGAAAACTAGTGAAGCTATAATTGATAAAGGGTATTTGATAAGTCCTCGTGATCTTTGTTCACTTGAATATATTCCTGAATTAATAAATGCCGGAGTAAAATGTTTTAAAATTGAAGGAAGACTCAAATCTCCTGAATATGTGGCTGTGGTCACTCGAATTTATCGAAAATATATTGATAAAGTGTTAAATAATGAAAACTACGTTATAGATGATTCTGATATTGTAGAATTAAAACAGATTTTTAATAGAGGTGGTTTTTCTACTGGTCACTTATCGAATCATGCTAACCACCAATTAATATTTAAGGAAAAGCCAAATAATATGGGGCTTTATATAGGAAATGTAGCTGGATACAACAAAGCTAAGGGACATGTAAAACTTTTATTAAATGAACCTATAGCAATTGGTGATACTATTAATTTTGAAAAAGAAAATACAAAATATACAGTATCTGAACTTATGTTGAACAGTTCTAATATAACCAATGCGAGTGTTGGCCAAAAAGTTGTTATTGGTAGGATGAAGGGTAATATTCATTTAGGAGATAAAATATATAAATTATCTAGCAAGACACAAATCGAAAAGGCAAAGGACTCATATAGTAAAGAAATGGTGAAATTACCTTTAAAATGTAATATATCAATAAAAAAAGACGAACCTATTACAATTGAAGTAAAAATAGATAAAAGTGATACTCCTTTATATAACAATATTTCTACAAGAATTCAATCAGCGATTATACCTGAAATTGCAGTAAATAACCCGATCTCTCAAGATAGGATTATATCACAATTAAGAAAGACAAATGATACTCCTTTTGAATTTACAAAAATAGATGTAGATTTAGAGGATGGATTATTTATTCCTAGTATAAAAGGGTTGAATGAACTTAGAAGAATGGCATTAACTAAAATAGAAAATATGATTATTCAAAAACATAAAAGAGTCACGGAGCTAGATGAAAATAGTATTAACAACTTTTATAATAAATATGTTACTGGGCACTTAAATAAATATAAAATTCCTGAAGAATATTCTGAGGATAAGAAAAAGATTGCCTTGTATTTTAATATAATAAATCCTGAGTTTGATTATAGCAAATTGTCAAAAGCTCATATCTCTGGTGTATACATACCATTACGATATTTCATGAGAAAAGAATTTGCAGATTCTTTAAAAACTCTTACTTCAAATTTTAAAACATATATTTATATGCCTGCAATTATAAAAGCAAATTACAAAAACATTATTAAGCATGGTTTAGAGGATTTAATGCAACAATATAATGTACAGGGATTTGTTGTATCAAGTCTAGGTGATTTAATTTTGTTAGATAAATATAAAGGGAAATATGATTTTATTGGTAACTTTACACTTAATATATTTAATACCGCTAGTATAGAAACATTTAAGGAACTAGGAATCAGCAAAATCACACTTTCTCCAGAATTAAATTTAGAAGATATTAATAATATTTTTGAAATAGTTAAAGATCATATTCCATTAGAATTAATGGTTTATGGAAATGTTCCTGTAATGAAAATGAATTATTGTTTACTTGGGGTGTCTAACCTATGTTACCCTGAATGTAAAACCAGATGTAGAGCAAGTGATACAAAATACTACCTTAAAGACAGGCTAGGATTAAAATTCCGTATTCTTCCTGATAATATTCAAACAGTAACGACTATCTTTAATAGCAAAACAACAGCAATTAATCATATAGAAACTGGCATTAATTGTATTAGGGTAGATTTATTGGACGAAACCATTGAAGAAACCAATTCTATAATTGATGCGTGCTATAATGGCAAAAAACTAGACGGAAAACAATATACTTATGGTAATTTAAATAGAGAAGTTTGATTGAATTTGGACAAAAGGGACACTCCTTTTCGTCCAAGTTTTTGAATTTTTTTTGGACACTTCCTGCAGTAAAAAATGTGAAACAAAATGTTTCACATTTTAGTTTTATTTAATTTTTAAATAAATTGTGTGTCCCCTGGTTCCAACATTATCCAATTCCAGCTGTTAACTTTATAATTAAGTCCATATTATCATCTTTTGCTGCTTTATTTTTTCTGATTGCACCACATTTCTTACACTTAAATACAATCACATATCCTTTTTTGCTATCTAGTTCTACCTTTATTGGCTCCAAAAGTCCATGGCAGGTTTCTTCTCTATCTCCTGGATTTATATCCACATGTTTAGAATATAAGCATTTTGGGCAATGATTTCTACATGAATAACCTAGTGGTTCTACTTTTTCTCCACAATTTTCGCAAATAAATTCTTCATCTATTTCTGTAAATTTTCTTCCCATGTATTATAGTCCCTTTCAATATAAAATTCTAAAATGTCTGTTTTTATTCCTTATGCTTTATACATTAAATATACTTCCTCCTATAAATTCTCTTAACAAAGAATTTTTTGGAATGTATTCATCACTTATATCATCAAAATATTTTAGAAGCTCATACAAGTTTTTAGCTTCTGAATATTCTGGATGTGTATTATCAATTGCTTTTAAAAGTGGCATTGCATATTTTTTTAATACTGAAATCTCGTATATAAGCGAAGTATTGAACATGCTATCAGCATCTTCCTGATATGGAAAAATATAATTTTCCTCTCCTCTATTTACCATATCCCAATTTTGCAAGGTATGAAGAGCCGCATAACCTCTAAAATTATAATCTCTAACCAATCTACGTATTAATCTAGTATCTGTTGTAGATATTCTATTATAGTAGTCTATATTTAATACAGTTAAAGCACTTATATATATTTTATATTTTTGCTCTAATGGAATTGCGGCAGTTAATTTATCATTTAAGCAATGTATTCCCTCTATAACCAACACTTCATTATTCCTCATTTTCATTTTTTCACCATTATATATTTTTGTGCCAGTCTTAAAATCAAAGGTTGGGAGTTCTACTTCTTCTCCTTTTAAAAGTTTACTTAAATGATCATTAAACAGCTCTAAATCTATGGCTTCTAATCTTTCAAAATCATAATTTCCGTTTTCATCCCTAGGTGTTTGTTCTCTTTCTACAAAATAATTATCAACAGAGATTGTAAGAGGTTTTATTCCATTTAGCTTTAACTGAATTCCAAGCCTTTGTGCAAAAGTTGTTTTTCCTGATGAAGATGGCCCTGCAATTAGTATTATTTTAACACCTTTTCTTCTAACTATTTTATCTGCTATATCTGATATTTTTTTCTCATGTAATGCCTCTGCCAAAAGGATAAGCTCCTTTTCTCCACCCTCTTCTATTTTTTTGTTAAGTTTATATATTGTATTTATGTCTAAAACCCTATGTATATCCTCATATTCTTCAAGTGTATGTAACAATTTCTTTGTTTCGATATATTTATCAATTTTGTTTGGAGTCTTTTTATCAGGATACCTTAATAAAAAGCCATCATGGTATTTTATTACATCAAATAAATTTATGTAGCCTGTAGTAATTGGCATCACTCCATAAAAATAGTTATAATAATCTTCACAAAAATATAGCGAAACTTCCTCTTTATATTTATTATCTAATTGTAATCTACCTCTTAATGTTTTTTCTTTTTGGTAGAATTTCTCCGCTTCTTCTTTACTCATGTCAATCTTTTTTATTGGTATATTACTATCAACAATATCTTGCATTTCCTTTTTTATGTTATCAATCATTTCATTTGTGACTTTCATGTTTTCAACACTACAATAAATAGAATTAGATAATTGACAATTTACTGTAAGAAGAGCTTTTGGATATACTCTATTAAAAGCCATACCCATTACATACAAAATTCCTCTTTGATACACTCTTCTTCCATCTCTCGTAGTAATGTCTATTGGAACTACCTCCTCCAAATTATTGACTTCTATATCCAATGGCATTACTTCATTTTTATATTTACATGCAAGTATTCGTTTTTCCTTATCTTCTTTAAATTTCTCTATTGCTTTCATGATTAATTTCCATCCTTTCCGACTCGACTTTTTGGGACGGAGCAAAAGCTGACATCTATGACGACATTTTCTCCTTTATCTTCACTAAAGTATTTAATGCATCTATTGGAGTTAATTCGTTTACATTTACTTTGTCTAGCTCGTGCGCTATCTCTGCTAGTTTATAATTATACATTGTAAGTTGTCCTTCTGCAACATTTTTATTTTCTTTTTCTAATTTCTTATTGTTTAATACATTTTTTCTTTCTATTGATTTTAATATTTCATTTGCTCTTTTCGTTACCACCTGTGGAACTCCAGCTAGTTTTGCAACATGCACACCATAGCTTTCGTCTGTTCCACCTCTTACAATTTTTCTTAAAAAGATTACATCTTCTCCTTTTTCTTTTACTGCTATTGAATAATTTTTTACTCCCTCTAATTTGTTCTCTAGGTCGGTTAATTCATGATAATGTGTTGCAAATAATGTTTTTGCTCCACATTTCTCGCTATCTGAAATATATTCCACAACTGCCCAAGCTATTGATAATCCATCATATGTAGAGGTTCCCCTTCCTATTTCGTCTAATATGATTAAACTATTGCTGGTTGCTTCTTTTAATATTTGTGCTACTTCCATCATCTCTACCATAAATGTACTCTGTCCCATGCTTAGATCATCTGATGCACCAACTCTTGTGAAGATTTTATCTACTACTCCAATTCTTGCAGATGATGCTGGAACAAAACTTCCACATTGCGCCATTAATGTAATTAATGCAACTTGTCTCATATATGTAGATTTTCCAGCCATATTTGGGCCTGTTATAATAGATAGTCTATTCTGGTCTTTATCTAAATATGTATCATTTTGTACGAAACTTCCACTTGGTAATATTTTCTCGATTACAGGATGACGTCCATCTTGTATATCTATTACACCACTATTATCAACTTGTGGTCTTACATAATTCATATCATCTGCTACAGTAGCAAATGAGCATAAGCAGTCAAGTGTAGCTATAATGTTCGCAGATTTTTGAAGTCTTTCCACTTGTTTTTCTATCTGGTCTCTAACTTCTACGAATATGTTATATTCCAAATTTACTACTTTTTCCTCTGCTCCAAGAATTTGGTTTTCTAAGTTCTTTAGCTCTTCAGTTATATATCTTTCTCCATTTGTTAGTGTTTGCTTTCTAATATATCTATCTGGAACTAAGGATATATTTGATTTTGTTACTTCTATGTAATATCCAAACACTTTATTGAAGCCTACTCTTAATCCCTTAATTCCTGTCTTTTTTCTTTCTTCCGCTTCTAACTGCACAATCCAATTTTTGCCATCTGTAGTAGCTGTTTTTAGTTTGTCTACTTCTTCATTAAAGCCTAGTTTAATAAGTCCTCCCTCTTTTACGCTAATTGGTGGCTCTTCTACTATTGTTTTATCAATTATTTCATAAACCTCCTCTAATATATCTAATTCAGAATACAAGTCAACGATTAAGCTGGATTTTGCTTCTGACAATATTCTCTTAATCTCCGGTAATTGTTTTGCAGAATTTTTTAATGAAATTAAATCTCTAGCATTTGCACTTCCATACGCTATTTTTCCTGCCAATCTTTCTATATCATATACTTTTTTTAGGCTATCTGTTATTTCCCCTCTTAAAATTATATTATCTTTTAATTCAGAAACTGCATCCAATCTTTTGCTTATTTGTTTTGGATTTATAAGAGGATTATTTAACCATCTTCTTAAAAGCCTACCTCCCATTGAGGTTGCTGTTTTATCCAGCACCCATAAAAGTGTTCCTTTTTTTGATTTATCCCTTAATTTCTCTGTAATCTCAAGGTTTCTTCTAGCATTTATATCAAGTGACATATATTTTGTAGTGCTGTATAGAATTAATTTATTGATGTGATCCAAATTATTCTTCTGGGTGTCTAGCAAATATGCAAGAAGTGCATTTGTAGCCGCTACAGAAAGCATATGTTCATTTATATTATCAACTATATTTTCGTCATCATCTACTATTTTGTATCTAGCTGTAAGACTTTCATAATCCTCAGAAAATTTGTCTTCCTCCCACCTAGATAAATATACATCAAATCTTTCTTTTATTTTTGCAATTTCTTCACTGCAATCGTATAGCATAGGATTAACAAGAATCTCAGCTGGTGAATATTTTGATATTTCGTCTAAAAGTTCTGCAAAATTATTCGTGGATTTTATTTCTGTCGTTCTAAAATCGCCTGTTGTAACATCACATACTGTTACACCAAAATATATTCCATTTTTATATATGCTCATTATATAATTGTTTTTCTTATCATCTAACAAATTAGCTTCGGTTACAGTTCCTGGTGTTACAACTCTAATAACATCTCTTTTTACCATTCCCTTTGCGAATTTTGGATCTTCTAATTGCTCACAAATTGCAACTTTATATCCTTTGGCTATAAGTCTTGATATATATGTATCTGCTGCATGATAAGGCACACCACACATAGGAGCTCTTTCATCTTGTCCACATTCTTTTCCTGTTAAAGTGAGTTCAAGTTCTCTTGACACATTTATTGCATCATCAAAGAACATTTCATAAAAATCCCCTAGTCTATAGAATAAAATACAATCTTTGTACTTGTTTTTTGTCTCCAAATAATGTTGCATCATTGGTGAAAATTCTGCCATATTTATTCCTTCTTTCTACCTTTCTTCTTGCTCTTTTGTTTCTGTTTTTTTGCTTATTTCTCCTCCGTTATTTTCTGCTACAATAGTGTCTGTACTATTTTTTAATTCTGTTTTTGCTACTTTCATACTATCTCTAAAGTTTTTTTCTTTCAATATCACTAATTCCTTTTACCTCTTGTCTTTCTAGCTTATCTATCTTGTTTCGTTCTTCTAAACTAGGTTTCCTTGAAGTTGACTTTCTCCTTGCACTATTCTTATACAAAGCATATAGTTCTATATCTTTTGGATTATCAGATTCTTTTAATTGTAAAATCTTTCTACTTATACTCCTATAGCTTATGTGATATTTTTCACTCATTTCTGTTAATGTATAATTGGATTTTAACATTTCAATTACTAATCCTTGTATATTAATATCATTTCTTTCCTTAGGTCTATATGGATGTACTGTTATAAACTCCCTATACAATTCTGGATTTCGCGCACTTAACTCTTGTATTTTATTATTAAATGTCCTGCTTTCTGTTTGTAATTCTTTAATTACACTTGCTTTTGATCTGTTGCCTTTAATTATATCTCTTATCAGGTTTTCAAACTCTTCTGGTTTTATTTCTTTCATAAATTACTTTATCTCTCCCTTTAAATACCACATATGCTCTGATACAACTTGTATATTAATCATTTTTCCTATCAAATCTGGATTTCCTTTAAAAATCACTACCTTATTTGTGTCAGTTCTCCCTGTAAGGTATTCATTATTTGTTTTACTATATCCTTCTACTAAAATTTCCTGATTTGTTCCTATATACTCTTTATTATTTTTAGGTATTATTGCTTCATATAATTCTTTTAGTCTATCAAACCTTTCATGTTTGATTTCTTCTGGCACTTGATTTTTCATTTTATCTGCCGGTGTACCTTTTCTTCTTGAATAAATAAACATGAAAATCTGCTCAAATTCTACTTTTTTTACAACATCTAAAGTATCTTCAAAATCTTCTTCTGTTTCACCCGGAAATCCTACAATAATATCTGTAGAGAATTTCACATTAGGTATTTCTTTTTTCATTTTATCTACTAAGTTTAAATATTGTTCTTTTGTATAAACTCTATTCATACTTTTCAAGATATTGGTACTTCCAGATTGTAAAGGCAAATGCACAAGTTTTGATACTTTATCACAATCTCTAATTGCCTCAATTACATCATCTGTAAAATCTTTTGGATGCGGAGATGTAAATCGTATTTTTTCTATTCCCTCTATTTTGTTTACTTCTCTTAAAAGCTTAGCAAATGAGTTTATTTCAGATTGGCATGTTCCTTTTTCTCTTTCCACCCTCATGTAGGAATTAACATTTTGTCCAAGAAGTGTGATTTCTTTATACCCTTTTTTCGCTATATCTTGTACTTCCTTCAAAATATCTTCTGGCTCTCTACTTCTTTCTCTCCCTCTTACATATGGTACAATACAGTATGTACAAAAATTATTACAGCCATTCATTATAGTAACTGATGCTCTAATATTATCATCTCTTTTAATTGGTAATCCTTCTATAATTTCACCATCTATATCTAAAATATCTGTAATTTTTTTGTTGTTTATAATCGCATTATATAAATCTTCTGGGAATTTATGCAAGGTATGTGTGCCGAATATAACATCATATTTATAGCTATTTTTTATTTTCTCTACAATATGCTTTTCTTGCATCATACATCCACCAATAGCTATAATAGTACCTTTAGCTGCTTTTAACTTTTTCACTTCTCCTAGTTTTCCAAAAAGTCTTTCTTCTGCATTTTCTCTAATGCAACAAGTGTTATATATAACTAAATCTGCAGCTGAAATATTATCTGTCTGGCTATAACCCATACTTTGAGCCATACCAGATATTTTTTCAGAATCATTTTCATTTAATTGGCATCCCATTGTTAAAATATAATATTTTAGATTTTTACCTTCATTTATTTTTCTAACTTTTTCTAGGTATTCTAATTCATTTTGTATATCTTTTTTTTCCATAATTCTCACTATCCTAACTACTATATTTTACACGAAAAAAGCACTTTTTTCAAGTGCTTCTATCATTAAAGTTTGTATTGCTTTTTGGATGTTGTCATATTTACGCCTGCTCCAAAAGTGAGATTGTTATTTGCAGAATCTGTGTTTTCCTATTGTTACTGTCATTGGTCTTGACCAAATCCACTTGTTTGTTGCGGTGCTTGGATTAAAGTAATATATTGCGCCATTTGAAGGATCCCATCCATTTAAAGCGTCTTGAGCTGCTTTTATGGCAGTATCATTTGGTGTTAAGTTAATTTGTCCATCTGAAACTACATCAAATGCACCACTTTGATAAATTACACCTGCTATTGTATTTGGGAAAGAACTATGTTCTACTCTATTTAAAACAACTGCTGCTACAGCCACTTGTCCAGTATACGGTTCTCCTCTTGCTTCTCCATATACCAACCTACTAAGCAAGTTTAAATCACTTGAATTTGTAGAAGAGCTAGAGTTACTAGAACTATTACCAGATGAATTATATATTCCCATAGCTCTTAAGGTATTTGTTCCAGCAATTCCATCTACCTTAAGTCCATTTTTTCGCTGAAAATATTTTACTGCTTCTAGCGTCTGGCTTCCATAAATGCCATCTACATTTCCTTTATAATATCCCCACCTTTTGAGTTTTGTTTGAATTGTTCTTACTTCTTCTCCTCTTGAACCATATTTTGATAAAGCAAGAACTTCATCATTCCTAAAAAATACATTATATGAAATAAATATAGAACTTACTAAAATTATAACAAAGATTGCTTTTAGGTTTTTCTTAATTCTAACAGCCATACAAAAACACCACTTTCTTCAAAAATATTTTTAACTTTATTTTATCCAAAATTGGTGCTATTATACATTTTTTAAAATATTCCTACGATATTTCCATTTTCATCTAAATCTATTTTTTCTGCTGCTGGCACTCTTGGAAGTCCGGGCATTGTCATTATCTTTCCTGTTATAACAACTATAAATTCTGCTCCAGATTTTAAAATAATATCACTAATATGTATTTTAAACGGCTCTCGGCATTCTAGGTTTTTTGAATCATCTGAGAAGGAATATTGAGTTTTTGCTATGCAAACCGGAAGATTTCCAAATCCCATTTTTTCAATTTCTTGCATTTTCTTTTCCGCTTCTTCTGTGTACTCTACTCCTTCCGCTCCGTAAATTTTAGTTGCCACATCATTTATTTTTTCTTTTATTGTTTCATTTAAATCGTATGCATAATTTAATTTGCTTTCTTTTTCTGATAATTTTACTATTTGCTCTGCTAAATCTATTGCTCCTTCTCCACCTTTTTCCCAGCTTTCTACTAGACTTAGACTAATATTTAAATCTTGTAATTTGTTTCTTAAAAATTCTATTTCTTTCTCTGTATCATGTGTATATTTGTTTATGGCTACAATTACATTTAAACCATATTTATTTTTTAAGTTATCCACATGTCTTATTAAATTATTAACTCCTCTTTCTAAGGCTTCAATACTTTCATTTTTTATTTCTTCTTTTGGCATCCCACCATGATATTTTAGTGCTTTTATTGTTGCGACACATACTACTGCATCTGGCTTAATTTCTGCTTTTCTGCACTTAATGTCTAAGAATTTCTCTGCTCCTAAATCTGCTCCAAATCCAGCTTCTGTAACAACGTACTCTCCTAGTTTCATTGCCATTTTTGTAGCAATAATACTATTGCAACCATGTGCAATATTTGCAAATGGTCCGCCGTGAACTATTGCAGGTGTATGTTCTAAAGTTTGAACTAAATTAGGGTTTATTGCATCCTTTAAAAGTACTGTTAATGCTCCTTCAGCATGTAAGTCTTTTGCAGTTATAGGTTTGTTTTCTTTGTTATATCCTACTATAATATTTCCAATTCTTCTTTTTAAATCTTGTATATCTGTTGCTAGGCAGAAGATTGCCATTATTTCTGATGCAACTGATATATCAAATCCATCTCTTCTAGGAACAACATTCTTCTCCCCTGATAATCCTGTTTCTACTGCTCTTAATTGCCTATCATTTAAATCCACACATCTTTTCCAAGTTACTCTATCAAACCCAAGCTCATTTCCAAAACATATGTGATTATCTATCATTGCAGAAAGTAAATTATTTGCAGAAGTTATGGCATGTATGTCCCCTGTAAAATGCAAATTTATATCTTCCATGGGAGCGATTTGAGAATATCCGCCACCTGTTGCTCCACCTTTTATCCCAAATACAGGACCAAGTGATGGTTCTCTTAATGCTAATACGGATTTCTTACCAATTCTTCTTAAGCCATCTGCTAAACCTATTGCCATGGTAGTCTTTCCTTCTCCTAAAGGTGTAGGATTTATTGCAGTTACTAATACTAGTTTTCCGTCTTTATTACTTTTTAGTCTTTCATAAGCTTTTAAACTAATTTTAGCCTTATATTTTCCATAGTTTTCTAGCTCTTCATCAAGAATTCCTATACTCTCTGCAATTGCATCAATCCTCTTTAACTTAGTATTTCTTGCAATCTCAACATCTTCCATCTCTCTTCCTCCTTTTTGAAACGGGCTTGTTTTGTCATAAATTTTCTTCTCTTTCGATTGGAAAAGAATTGTGCTTTTGGCTAGGCAAACAAGCAAGAAAACCGGAGGTGTGCTTTTTGCACATCGAGGATTTTCGCAGTGCAGTTTAACAACGCCAAAAGGCAATTATTTTCCAATCCTTCTACCCAAACACAAGACCAACTATGAACCCAATAAAAGCTCCTACAAAAACTTGCGTTGGAGTGTGCCCTAATACTTCTTGTAGCCTTTCCGTTACTTCTACTCCTGTAAGTCCCGGTGTTTGAACTATTTTATTTAATAATTTTGCTTGTTTTCCAGCTGCTCTTCTAACTCCTGCTGCATCATACATAACAACAAATGCAAAGACTACTGATAAGCCAAATATTGCTGAATTAATACCATATGCTTTACCTATCATTGTACATAAAGCAACTACAACAGCAGAATGAGAGCTAGGCATTCCACCAGCTCCTAATATTCTTTTAAAATTAAATTTTTTTGTTGTAACTAAATCGTATATTAATTTAAAAAGTTGTATAAAAAACCAGGTTGCAAATGGTACTATTAAATATTTATATTCTGAAATTATCCCCATCATTTTTACTTATTCCTCTTTTTTTATTCCTCATTTTGCACAAAATTTTCTTCTGCTAATTCTCCATCTTCATTTTTTATTAGCATTGTAATCTTCTTTTCTGCTTTTTCTAACATTTCACTACATTGTTTAGATATCTTCATTCCCTCTTCAAATTTAGATACAGAAGTATCTAAGTCTAAATCTCCTTTTTCTAATTCTGTAGCGATTTCTTCTAGTTTTTTCATGTTTTCTTCAAAACTTATTTTTTCTTCCATTTTTCAACCCTATGTTCCTTATATGTATTTAGGTTTTAATTAAGGATTTACCTATAAACCTTGTCACTTTTTGTATATGACTACCTTGGAAAAGAATAGTGCCCCTGTCTACTTTTCTTCTACAATTTCTGTATCAATATCTACATAAAAGAATTTGTTTCTACCAACTCCCGGCTTTCCTGCTCTTACTATGTATCTTCCATCTCCATTTAATGCTTCATAGTCGAAATTAAGTTCATCAGCATTACCATATTCTTCTTCATAATATTCTTTTGCAAGTTCTACTGCTCTTGCTTCTCTATCTGCAACTGTTCCATATACTTTTTCTGAATCTTTATTACCATTATTATCATTAGCTTCATTTGTTGTTGCTTCGCTTGAGACTTGCTCATCTTCTAGCTCATTTGCCACTACATTTGTATCTACAGAATTAGTTTCATTAATGTTATTTGTTCCTTCTTCTAAAAATTCATTTGTAACATTGTCAATCCCCATGTTTTCATTAGGTAATACATTTGTCTCACCAATACTTGCTGGTTCTGATTTGAAACTTTCATATACTACCCAAATTATTGCTGCAAGAAGAACTATTATTACTATTGCTATAATTATTATTTTCGTATTTTTGCTCATATGTAACTCCTCCTTTTACATTATTTTTGCTTTTGTTATTCCATCAACTAATCTTATATCTACTTCATCATCTTTTTTTACTTGATGAACTGATTTTATAACTTTCCCATTTAATTGTATTATTGAATAACCTCTGGTCAAGGTTTTTAATGGACTTAATGCATCTAGTTTTGCAATGTGTTTTACCATTTCCGTTTTCTTTTTGTTATATATATTAAATATATTGTTTCGCATTGATTTTATTTTCATATCAATTAATATGTACTTTTCATTAATTTTTTGTAGTGGTTCTTTAAACACCCTACTATTCATACATTTCTCATATCTCAATCTCATTAATTCAACTTTTTTCTTTAATGCTAGTTTGAATCTATTATTATATGCTTCTAATTTTAAAGTTATGTCTGAGATATTTGGTACTGCTAGTTCTGCTGCTGCAGAAGGTGTTGGTGCTCGCAAGTCTGCGACAAAATCTGCAATTGTAAAGTCTGTTTCATGACCTACTGCGGAAATTACAGGCAATTCAGAAGCATATATTGCTCTTGCAACCACTTCCTCATTAAATGGCCATAAATCCTCTAATGAACCTCCACCTCTTGCAACAATTATCACATCTGCAAGATTTTTTTCATTCATTAATTTTATGGCATCTGCTATTTTTTCAGCTGCTCCTGCACCTTGTACTGGAACTGGCAACAACTTTATATATACATTTGGATTTCTTCTTGTAGATACATTAATTATATCTCTTATTACAGCACCAGTATTTGAAGTAAGCACTCCTATACATTTTGGCATAAGTGGAATTTTCTTTTTATGTGCTGGAGCAAATAATCCTTCTTTTTCAAGTCTTGCTTTCATTTCTTCATATGCTTTGTATAGGCTTCCTAATCCATCTTCTTGCATAGCTTTTGCATATATTTGATAAACTCCATCTCTTTCGAAAACTGATACTGTTCCAAATATAGTAACCTTCATTCCATCTTTAGGTTCAAATTTTAAATTTTCTGCATAACTTTTAAACATTATGCATTTTATTAAAGAATTATCATCTTTTAAAGTAAAATACAAATGACCTGTATAGTGATGTTTATAGTTGGAGATTTCGCCTTTTACTAATACATTGTTTAGCATTTCATCTCCATCAATTTTTTGCTTTATATATTTATTTAGTTCTGTTACACTAATCGGATTATATGTCATTAATCTTCTTTTTCTCCCTCGTTTAAATTATTCTTCTTTACTATACTTGCTAATACTCCATTAATAAAAGTTGGTGATTTTGTATCCCCAAAAGATTTAGCAAGTTCTACAGCTTCGTTTATCACTACTTTAAATGGTGTTTTTAAATACAACATTTCAAATACAGCCATCTCTAGAATAACTACATTTACTTTTGATAATCTATCATAAGTCCATTTTTCTGATAAACACTCTTCAATTTGCTTTTTTAATTGTTTGCCATGTCTTTTTGTTCCATATACCATATCTTTTATATATTTTGTTGTTGCTTTTCCATGTATATCTCTTGCTTCAAAAAACATGTCCACATTTTCTTTATATTCTTCATATTTTACATTTTGTGATTGTAAGCTATATATTAATTCAAATGCTACTTTTCTATTTTCTGACATACTCATTTTGATCTAACTATTCCCCTTTTTATAATTTATCTATGAAATTTTTTAATTTTTCTTTTACACTATCTTTATTATGTTGGAAATAAAAGCCTGCATAGCCACATACAGCAATTAAAATTATTGCGATTATTAGCTCATAAAATCTAGTAAGTAATAGTAAAACTGCTATGAGAATACCTACTATCATTCCACCATATTGTGACATAAATTGTTTAAAATCGTCCATATATCACCATCATCCTTTCTTAAGGCTCTATTGTGTTTTCTTTTACTGGCTCTATATTTTTTACTTTTATATTTACTTCTTTTACATCTAAATCAGATGATTTCTTAATTGTGTCTTTAATTTTATTCTGCAAATTTGTAGTTAATTCTTTTATAACTGCATTTTCTTTTACTACTAAATTTACAAACACACTTAAATTATTTTCTTTATCTAATTCAATTCTAGTAGTTACTTCTTCTGCACTATCAAAACCTTTAACCACAGCATTAACTAAGTTTTCTATAGTTTCCTTTGTAATTAAAAGTTTTCCATTTGAATTTTCTAGTAAAATTCCGTTTTTGCTTTCTTCTTTCTCTTTTGCACTAGAATCAAAAAATATACATTTAATAGCAAGCAATATAAAAATTATTGAAAATGCTAATATTATTTTAGAAACCACATTATCTGTAAGAGCTGTGCTTATTACATTGCCTAAAAAATCCAGATTTATCCAGCCAAAAATTGCTAAGCATAATATTACAGATATTATTAGAATTAAACTTGAAAATAGTGCTAAACTTATTCTTTCTATAGTTTTCATATTAATTTCCTTCCTCCATTAAATTTTAGATTTAGTTAGAAAAGAATTATTCCAATTATTTTCTAACTCTTTAATCAATGTATAAAAGGCACTTATGTAATTATTTTATTTCAAACATTAGACTATTTAAAATTAAAATAATATTGTATTTAAAGTGCCTTTTTATATACTATTCTGTTTTATTAGAGTCTTCTGTTTTTACTTCCTCTATATTATTGTTTTCTATATTAACACCTTGTACATGTACATTTACATCTAAAACTTTTAATCCAGTCATGCTTTCTACAGCTTTTTTTACTCTATTTTGAATTTCAAAAGCTACATCTGGTATTCTTACACCATATTCTACAATTATATTAACATCAATTCTTGTTTCTTTTTCTCCTGCTTCAACTTTAATACCTTTTGCAAAATTTTTCTTTCCGCTAAATACTTCTGAAATTCCACCAGCAAATCCACCAGCCATTGAAGAAACTCCAGGAACTTCTGATGCAGCTGCACCTGCAATCACAGCAATAACATCATCAGCAATTCTAATATTTGCATTTTCTAATGCAACTTCTGATTGTTCTTGCTCCTTATTTTCAATTACCTCTAAATCTTTATTTTCCTCCATATAAATACCTCCTTAGAATTTATATCTGTATAAATTAAATTGTCCTAATTAAACTATTATTAGTATACCAATTTTTCACAATTTTTACAACAGTTTTTCTAACTTTAATTAAAGATTTTTTTATTACAACTCATCTTACAAATATATAAAAACCTTATGATTTACTTCTCTTTAATTTTTTTGCATACAAAAAGAACAGGCTACCACACGGTATAAGAAGTATCAATTTTTGTCCCGCTACTCAATAATCTGTCCTTTTTTAAGGGAGAAATTTTACTTTCTCCCAATTCATATTTAATTCTTGTACTTTATATTATTCTTCAATAAAGTTTACTTTTGCTTTAGCTGAATCTGGCATACTATTATCTGCTGTATAATCAGCATAATAATATCCTAGACGATTAGCTCCTGTTCCTTCTCCTTCTATTGTATTAATCTTTTGTCCGTCTGTTCCTATTAAATTTTTAACATTTATAGTATAATTTGCAAAATATGTGTCTGCATGTGCTGGTGCTGTTTCTCCTACTGCTTGGAAGCATATAAATCCTCCAAAATTATCTGTTGTACCAGATAAAATAGTATTGTTATAAATATTAAACGTTGCTGAAGCATTATTATAATTTGATAATCTCATTGCATTATTTGAAAACGCAAATGTGTTATTCTCTATTGTTATTGTCGCACCATCTTCAATCTTGAACATGCTAATAGTATTATTCCTAGATTTTGTGTTAAATTCATTGTTTCTAATAATTGTGCCATCTTTTACCTCTTCATTTTCTCCTTGTCCAAATTCAATAAGGTTATAAATTCCAGCTAAATCTTTATCATCTTCTCCAAAAACATTATTTTCAATTATAACTGCACTTGGAGTTGCAATATCTATTAGATTATATGCTGTTCCTGTAACATTTGATATTTTTGAATTAGTTAATGTAAATTCTCCCTCTGTATCTACCTTTATTACAGCAACCCCTGATGGTTTTGAAACAGTAGATCCTGTAGCAAAGTTTGTTATTTCTAATTCATCTAAAACAGCATTTTTCCCACTAACTGTTACTTTGTCATTAATTACAACATCTTTTATTGTAACATCATTTCCTGTAATATTAAGTCCTTTTGCTAAAGTTGCTCCATTTCCATTGATTGTTACTTTTTTGTCAAGAGTTATAGCATTTTCAACAGTTACATCTTGTGTTAAATTAATTACTTCTATATTTTCGTCTTTTATTGCCTCTTCAAAATCCTCTGCGTTATTTACATCAGCTATAGGTAATACATTAAAGTAGAAGTTTTGGTCTGCTCCCTCTTTTGCATTTTCCATTTTTATTAAATTTGTTGTTACACAATTATCTACTCCATCTTCCCATATTGTTGGATTTGATAATGATTCATTTGTATTTACTATTGTTGCATTTTCTGCTACTGTTAAATGTGGGTCTCCTAGTCCTTCCCCTGTACCTTTAGATACTTCGATTCCTCCAACTACATTTCCTGATACATTTATTGTTCCTTCTAGTGTTACTTGTGATGCATTTACTAATAGTCCTGCACTTGTTCCTGTTAATCCTATATCTTTTATTGTTGCTTCTGTGTTATATACTTGCATTACATAGTTGTCTCCTGATCCTCCTGACCAGCTTCCTGTCTCTCCGTTATATGTAATTGTTTTGCCATTTCCATTAATTGTTACTTTTCTTCCTACCACTATTACATGGTCTGTTGTAAAATCTTCTGTTATATTGATTACTTCTATATTTGTTTGTAATGCATGCTCTAATTCTTCTACATTACTTACACTTATTTCTGGCATTTCATTAAAGTAGAATACTTGACCTACTTTTACTCCTGTTACTTTTACTAGGTTACCACCTATAATGCAATCATTTACTCCATCTTCCCAGATTGTTGGAGTAGTTACTGTTTCATCTTCATTTTCTATTGTTGCTCCTTCTGCTATTGTTAATTGTGGATTTTCTAGTCCTGCCACTACTCCTTTGCATACTTCAATTCCTCCAAATGCATTTCCTGATACATCTATTGTTCCTTCTAAGGTTACTTTTGATGCATTTATTTGTAGTCCTGCATTTGCTCCTGTTAGTCCTAAATATTTTATTGTTGCTTCTGTATTATATACTTTTATTACATAATTTTGTGTATCTTCTCTCCATGTTCCAGATTCTCCAGTAAATGTAATTTCTTGTCCGTTTCCGTTAAGTGTTACTGGCTTACTAACTATAATTGAATGATCTGTTTCAAACTTATCTCCTTCAACTAAATTAATAGTTGTAATGTCTGGATCAGCCAAAGCTTCTTCTAACTCAGCAACATTTTTTACATCTGCTGTTGTAACAATATATCTTTCCAAGTCTTTATATTTGATGTTAAATGTTACTCCACTTAAGTCTACATTTTCTCCTGTAATTGCATCTATCCAATTTCCTTCAAGGTCTCTGCAATATACCTTCATATATTCTAATGCTTCTTCTCCTTCTACTCCCTCTGGCACATCGATTGTTCTTGCTGCATACATCATTATTTGAGTAGAAATATATGGTGTTTCTTCTGAGAACAAATGTGATCCAATGACATAAATCAATTCTTCACTATCTGTCTCAGCAATATTGTCATCAGTTGCATTAAATTCTGCTGCATTTACAACTCCTGCTCCTGCTAGAATAAAAAATAATAATGCAATCAAAAAATATTTAATTTGTTTTTTCATCATTTACCTCCTCATATTTTATGATTTATAATGAATTATTTGTAATGTTAGATAATAAATCTAATTTAATATATTTTTTAAATTAGTTTCCACTTGCAAATACTCTAGTTCCATCATTTAACTGTACTTTGTAATTATTTGCTTTGTTAAATTGTTCATGACTTACAATTTTTACACTGTTATATTCTGATGACCATTTCCCTAATTTGTATTCAGAATTTCCATTAAGATTACCGTAAATTGCTGTAATTCCAACTGCCGTTCCATTTTTATATGCAGTTACTACCCAGTTTGGTGAGGTTTTATCATTATTTATATTTGTTGTCACAAATGTATATGAATCCCACTCTCCAGTTACTGTCATATCTTTAGTTACAGTAGTGCTATTAGTTACCTTACTTCCATTGCTATACCAACCTTTAAAAGTATAACCTGACTTACTTGGATTTGATGGTAAAGATAAAGTCTTGCCCTCTTCTACTGTTTGTGTTTTTACAGTATTTCCATCTACCTTAAAAGTTACTGTATATTCTTTTACTTCAGGCTCTGTTGGTTCTTCTGGTTCAGTTGGTTCCTCTGGCTCAGTTGGTTCCTCTGGCTCAGTTGGTTCCTCTGGCTCAGTTGGTTCCTCTGGCTCAGTTGGTTCCTCTGGCTCTGTTGGTTTCTCTGGTTTACTTGGTTTCTCTGAATCAGATGGCTTTTCTGGCTCACTTGGCTCTTCAGGTTT
Organism: uncultured Clostridia bacterium; assembly: GCA_944392505.1. Taxonomy (GTDB): domain Bacteria; phylum Bacillota; class Clostridia; order TANB77; family CAG-508; genus CALXVA01. The sequence goes on from CALXWU010000004.1 coordinate 43,494, forward strand.
GCTTTCATTAGGTCTTTGTGCAAGCTCTTCTTCCTCTCCTTCAGAATCGTCAATTTCTTCCCATTTTGCAACAATGTTGCAATCTTCTGTAAATGGTTTTGAAAAATCTACTTTTTCATCGTTTAAATACCATCCCAAAAATTTATATCCTTCTTTTTCTGGTTCTTCAGGCTCTTCGATTAATCCTTCTGCATCTGTCATAAGTATTGTTTCTTTTCCATCTACATCTAATGTGATTTGATAACGTGATATTACCTCTTCATTTTCTATCCATCTTGCTTCTAAGGTAATGTCTTGTGTAATTGGTGTATTAAAATCGAATTCTTCTGTTGCATCCCCTAAATACCAACCAGCGAATTGATAACCTTCTCTAGATGGGTCTGTTGGTTTTGTAGCAGTTTTTCCTTCTTCTATTGTTTGAGAGCTTATTGTACTTCCTCCCTTGCTGTCAAAAGAAACTGTAAATACCTCTTTTGTATTTCTAGAAACTAGGAATACAATAAGAGCAATAATTAAAATTGCAATAATGGCAACTGCTATAATAATCTTTTTGTTCTTATCCATTTTTTTCTCCTTTCTTTCTGTTACTTTTATTTTTAATAAAAAATTTTTTTTTATTTTCTGCCCCCCTTCAAATAAAAATAGAATAATCTTAAAATATAACTTTATTTTTTGATTTTCTTTTTTCAGACATATTATATCAAAATGTGACAAATTTGTACATACATATTATACATATTTTTATTTTTGTGAAATAAAAAGTTAAATGCAAGTATTAGAAAAAATAGTTGCATTTAGTGGTTAATTAAGTTCTTAGTGAAATA
>CALXWU010000005.1 GCA_944392505.1 uncultured Clostridia bacterium
TGCCTCCCGTAGGAGTCTGGGCCGTATCTCAGTCCCAATGTGGCCGTTCAACCTCTCAGTCCGGCTACTGATCGTCGTCTTGGTAGGCCGTTACCCCACCAACTAACTAATCAGACGCAAGCTCATCTATTAGCGGATTGCTCCTTTCCCACTATGAAGATGCCTTCTCTATGGCATATGCGGTATTAGCAATGATTTCTCATTGTTATTCCCCTCTAATAGGTAGATTCCTTACGCGTTACTCACCAGTCCGCCACTAAAGCCATTGTTACTAACTTCAATCAGATAAATCTTCAATCCGTTTGTAACGACTTCCGTTCGACTTGCATGTCTTATGTGCGCCGCCAGCGTTTATCCTGAGCCAGGATCAAACTCTCATGTTATTGGTATATATATTTGCATCTTTCGATGCTCTTACATATCTTTTTTAACTTTAAAAGTTTTTGACTCTTCTTTTACGCTTTCGCGTTTCTTTTTATTTTGGTAGTTTTACTACCGCTTTATTGGTTTCTCAAAGTTTATTGTTTACTTTTCAATGTGCTTTTATTTCCCTCACAATTCTACAAGAGTAGAACGTATTTTATTGTACTATATTTGAAATTATATGTCAATACTTTTTTTGAACTTTTTTAAAGTTTTTTTCAGGCTAAAAAAGTGCAAAATAATAAACTAGTATTGCTGTAAAATTTTCTTTTAAATTGCTTGAACTTTACTAATTTATCTCTATGTTTTTCACATATTCCTCAGTACATTTATAATGATACCACACCCCAAAATAAAAGTCAATACTTTTTTTGTAGAATTTTGAGGAATTTTACTGGTAATTTGTACCACTTATTATATGTCAACTAATATCACATCTTCACCTATACACTTTATATTCTGCCATTGAATTACTACCTCATTGCCCCCTGAAAATATTCCCATAAATTTATTACTTCCTGGTACAATAATACTTGTAATTGTTCCAGTTTCTAAATCAGCACATACATCTTGAACATACCCGAGCTTTCTGCCATCATTTATGTTGATTACTTCCTTATGTTTAAAATCCATTCCCTTTTGACTCATAAACTTCCTCTTTACATCAATAAAATTACTCATACTATATTATATTTCTTATTATTATATATATGATACAAATATGATACAAAAATAGGAAGATTTTTCTTCCTATTTATACAATCTCTTTATATGATTTATTGCATTTTTCTCTAATCTTGACACCTGAGCTTGAGATATTCCAATTTCATCAGCCACTTCTATTTGTGTTCTTCCTTCAAAAAACCTTTTATTAATAATCATCTTTTCTTTATCATTAAGTTTTTTCATTGCTTCTACAATCGTAATTGTCTCGGCCCAATAATTATCACTATTCTTTTTGTCACTTATCTGATCTTCTACATTTATATTATCTACATTATTTCCATTCACTGGCTCTTGTAATGATAGTGGAGATTGAACAGCATCTAAACTCATAATTATATCTTCCTTAGATACATTTAATAAATTTGCCAATTCATCTACTGTCGGTTCTCTATTCTTTTCTCCTATAAACTTGTCCTTTTCTACTATTATTTTATATGCTAATTCTTTAATAGATCTACTTATTCTAATAGAACTATTATCTCTTAAATATCTTTTCACTTCTCCTATAATCATTGGAACTGCATATGTTGAAAACTGCACATTTTGTTCCATTTCAAAATTATCAATTGCTTTTATTAATCCTACGCATCCAATTTGGAATAAATCATCTGCGTTTTCTCCCTTACTAAAAAATCTTCTTATTACGCTTAATACTAATCTTAGATTTCCATTAATAAATTTAGTTCTTGCTTCATTATCTCCTTCTTTAATTTTTTGCAATAGTTCTGTTTTTTCTTCGTTTGATAATATGGGTAGTTTTGAAGTATCTACACCACATATTTCTACTTTATTAATCAAGAAAAAACCCCCTTTTGAAAATAACAATATTAATTAAATTATTTCCAAAAGAGGTTTCTCTATTCAATTTTTCATCGACAGAATTTTACATTGCACCTTTGTTTCATTATCCTGTTTTACTCATGATTTCTTTCTTGATTTTACCTATTATCTTTTTTTCCAATCTTGAAATATAACTCTGGGATATGCCAAGCATGTCTGCCACTTCTTTTTGTGTCTTTTCATTTCCACTTAAAAAGCCAAACCTTAATTCCATTATATTTCTTTCTCTATTGTTGAGTTTTTCGATTGATGCTCTTAATAATTTTTTGTCTACTTCATCTTCTATTCTCCTAGAAGTGACATCCGGATCTGTTCCTAAAATATCAGAAAGAAGTAGCTCATTTCCATCACCATCTTGATTTAACGGCTCATCAATTGAAATTTCTCCTTTTATTCTATTGCTTCTTCTAAGATACATGAGTATTTCATTTTCTATACATCTTGAAGCATATGTAGCAAGTTTGATGTTTTTATCTGTATTAAATGTATTTATTGCTTTCATGAGACCTATCGTTCCAATTGATATTAGATCCTCTATTCCTACTCCAGTATTTTCAAACTTTTTGGCTATGTAAACCACGAGCCTTAAATTTCTTTCCACAAGTGTTTTTCTGACACTTTCATCTCCTTCTGATAATTTTTGTAAAATTTCTTCCTCTTCTTGTGATTCAAGTGGAGGTGGTAAGGTTTGACTTCCTCCTATATAGTAGATTGGTAAATTTTCTATTTCATCATTACCAATATATTTTATGTATAATGTATTTATACTATCCTTTAGCATTTTCAAAAGATTCATTCTTCTTTTCACTCCTCTCTAAAATATCCAAACCAATAAGTCCAAAATACCTCCCGGACTTACTAAATGTTTTATCATATACACATACAATTACATTTTGATTTATAATTTCATCAACATCCGTTATTATCTTTACTTCATCCACTTTAATTCCAAGCATCATACCATTTTGTTTTCCAACAGATGTAAATGGAATAATTCTTAATCTTGTTCTGTATTTAACTTCCTGTTCTTCTTTAAATTCACCTCCTAGGACTTTCTCTATATTATCCAATAAATTTTTAGGCATTATTTCATATAGTTTTTGTTTCTCTATCAGCACTACTGCTTCTCCGCTTATTGGGTCTTTTAACATGTTTCCTGTATCTAGCATTACATTGGTTTCTAATTCCTTTTCATCAAATTTTACAATCACCTTATATATTATTTCATTTTTCGTAACTCTTGATTTTACAACTTTAAAGGCTACATATGTTATAATAAAACCAGTAATTCCTCCAAGTAATGCTATTTTTAAAGGATATGTTCCAATATATACCCCATCTACCATAAATATGTCTTGCGGTCTTACTATATATAGAAGTGCAAATGCGCAACCTCCTAGTGCAAATGATACTAAATAGAAAACTATTAATTCTTTTAATAATCCCTTTATATGTTTTGGATAATATGCAATATATATCATACAAATTGATAAAATTATTTTTGTTATAACACTCGTATACATCGGAATTATATTTGCATATGCAAGTATAGCATATACTGCTCCTAACAAACTCGAAAGGAAAATTCTTAAATGTTTTATTTTTAGTTTTAAAATATATGCTGTACTAAATAGGATAATATAATTCATGCACAAATTTTCTAGCAAAACTATATCAACATATATTGTCACTCACATCACCTAGCCAATCTAAATTTGCTTTAGATATTGTACAACTAATATTATAAAAAAGCTGTCATTTTCTAGGCACGAAAAAAAGAAATAATCTACTATTTTCGATTATTTCTTTTCTTTTCCTCTCAATTTAGTACGAAAAGTGTAAAATTTTCTACTTATTCATGCCTCTCTTATTTCTTAAGAAAGATGGTATATCCAAATTATCAGATGAACTTGAATTATCTGCTGGATTTGGAATTGAGTTTATCTTTTTATCCCATGCTTTATCTACTATTTCTCCAACTGGAATTCCTGAACTAACACCTGATTCTTTTTCAAATCCTGTAGCAATAACAGTTATTACAATATCTTCATCTAGGCTTTCATCTATAACGGCACCGAATATGATGTTGGCCTCTGGATCTACACTTCTTTGTACAAGTTCTGCTGCTGTATTTACTTCATGTAATCCTAAATTATTACCACCTGTAATATTGATAATAACTCCTCTTGCTCCTTCTATAGATGTTTCTAGAAGTGGACTTTGTATAGCTTGTTTAGCTGCATCTTCTGCTCTGTTCTCTCCTGATGCTCTACCAATTCCCATATGAGCCATACCTGTATTAAGCATTATTGTTTTTACATCTGCAAAGTCTAAGTTTACAAGACCTGGAATAGCTATCAAGTCTGAAATGCCTTGTACACCTTGTCTTAAAACATCATCTGCCATTTTAAAAGCTTCTACAATTGATGTTTTTCTGTCTATTATTTGTAATAATTTATCATTTGGAATTACTACTAATGTATCTACTTTTCCTTTTAGGCTTTCTACACCACGTTCTGCTTGTGATAAACGTTTCTTACCTTCAAATGTAAATGGTTTTGTAACAACACCTATAGTTAATATTCCCATTTCTTTTGCTGTAGCTGCTACTATTGGAGCTGCACCTGTTCCAGTTCCTCCACCCATTCCGGCTGTAACGAACACCATATCTGCTCCGCGTAAAGCTTCAGCTATTTCTGATTTGCTTTCTTCTGCTGCTTGAGCTCCTATATCTGGATTAGCACCTGCTCCTAACCCTCTTGTTATTTTTTCTCCTATTTGTATTTTTGATGCAGCTTTTGATAAAAGTAGTGCTTGTCTATCTGTATTTACCGTAATGAATTCAACACCTTTTATTCCTGAATCCACCATTCTGTTTACTGCATTGTTTCCAGCGCCACCAATTCCTATTACTTTAATTGTAGCTGTTCCATCCATCATAGTGCTTTCATCTGTATTATCCATGAACATAATGCTTATCCTCCTCTAAAATTTTAAATTTATATATTTTATTTTTAAACTAAATTAAGAATAAAAGAATTCCTTAATCCTTTCTACAATATTTTGGAAAAAGTTTTCTTTTGATTTTGAATCTATACTACTAGAAAGATTTTTAGCAAATGGTCTTGATGTGATATATTTTACTAAGGAATATGCTGTCCTATATTCAGGTCTTACTGTACTTATTAACCTTCCTGTAGAAATTTTAACTGGAATATTTAATATTATTTTTCCTGCGACATCACTTTTGTTTATACTTGTAATTCCTTGTCCTGTAAGTATAACATTATTTATTCTTGGTTTAATGCCTTGTGCTGTTATATCTTTATTTACAAGAGAGAAGATTTCTTCTATTCTTGCTTCTATAATTTCTATTAATTCTGAACTTTTAATTACTCTTTTATTTTCATCTTTACATGTATTTAATAGTATTTCATTATCATTATCTATAAATGATTTTAATGCTAAACCATATTGGCGTTTTAATCTATCAGCCTCTTCCTCAGATATGTTTAATACTAATGCTATATCATTTGTAATACTATCTCCTCCAAGTGGAATAGTATTAGTATATGTAAATGATAAACCTTCGAATACGCCTATATCAGTATTTCCAGCTCCAATGTCAAGTAACATAACATTGTCATTAAGTTCGTTTCCATCAAGCACTAAAGTCCTTTCTGCAAGTGTTACCGGAACCAAACCATCAATATCAATATCAGCTCTTCTAAAGATGTTAGATAATTGTTTCATATATTCCTTACTTGCTAGCACCACTTGAGCTTTTACCGTAAAGCTAGAACTTAAACTTCCCACTGGATCTTGAACGACTTTTCCATTATCTAATATAAATTCATCTGTAACAATATCTATAATTTGCATTCCTTCTGGTATATCAATATCTTTTACTTGAGATATTGCGCTTGCAACATCTTTTCCAGAAATTCCTGCATATTTATCTTTGGCTTCTTTTGTAATACTATTTTGTACTATTGTAACATATTTTCCATGTATAGTAAGGTATGTAGAATTTATTTCCATCTCTGTTTCTGCTTCAGCTTCTTTTATTAATTTTGTTATGGCTAAAACTATTTCATTTTCATCAACTATTTTACCTTTTTTAATACCATTACATTTACAACTTGTTGTACATAGGACCTCTATTTGGTTAAAATTATTAACTTCTCCAATAACCAAGCTTACTTTTGAAGTTCCAATGTCCATTCCTACGATTATATCTCCTATAGCCAAGACTCATTCCTCCATTTTTTTGCTCTTATCTTATTTGTTCATTAGAATATTACATTTTAAAAAAAATGTCAATAGGTTTGTAATATTTTTGTAATATTTTTGTAATATTTTTGACATATTAGTCTGAACATTTCTTTTCCGTAGATTTTTTTAATTTTTTTCTGTATTATTTCCTTCTACTTTGTCATCTTTTGGTTTATTTTTACTGAACTTTTCTATATAATATCTTCTTATAATTGCTAAGTTATTAAACATTCTGCCAACAAATACTACAATAGCTGCTAAATAGATATCTACATTTAATTTTTGTCCCAGATAAGTTAATAAAATAGATAAAATGGCATTTCCAAAAAATCCTGTTACAAAAATTTTTAGATCGAAATTTTTATTTAAGGTTGCTGAAATTCCACCAAATACAGAATCTAGAGCAGCAATTATTGCTATTGCCAAATATCCTGAATATGAATATGAAATCATTGGCATGTTAACTCCAATCAACGCTCCAATTACGCACCCTAGTATTATTGCTATAAAAATCATAATAACCTCCTAGTATTTTAATATTTTATTCACTTTCTACTTCTCTCATATATTCAATTTCAAAATCATTATTAGACTTAGGAATCTCTACCCTTTTTTCTGTTGTTAAACTTACATTAATTCTAGAAGAAGTTCTAGTTCTATCTATAAATCCGCTTCCCTTCAAATTCAATATTGTAGACATATAATCTTTATCTCCTATTGCTTTTACCACATATGGTCCTTGGATTCTTTGAAGATTAACCATTATATATGTATATCCTCCCATGTCTATAATATCTGTAGTTGATAATACTCTAACCTCATTTATTGATATTGCTTCTGCTCCAGCATATCTTAATTCATTTACTAGATCAATTAAGTCATATGCTTCTACTTGTCCATTGCCATCACTTAAAGTAACTACAATTCCTTCTCCATATACATCTGTTTTCCCTACTAATATATTTGATTCTTTAAGTTCTTCATCAATTAATTCTGATGCAGCTTCATTATCTTCAATGGTTTGATTGTATTCTTCAATTCTATTGTTAGTTTCTTCAAGCTGTGTAGCTACCTCTTCGTATTTTGTCTTCCATTCTGATAATGCAGTTCTAAGCTCTGATTCTCTCATGTTTTCAATTTCTGTTATATCAGTCTGCTCTACTGTTCTAAATTGCATTAACATGACACTTACTAGAACAATACATACTATAAATACTACAACAGTAACAGCAGTTATGTCTGCTCTAAATTTAAACTTTTTCACTTATTCACACTCCTTATACAACTTATTTGTCTTCTTTAAGATATTCATAATTCAAGGTTCCAGAATACCTAGAAATTACAATATTATCAACTTTTGTAACTTCTGCTCTATTGCCATAATAAGCTATCGCATCTAATATAGAACCTGCTCTTGTCAATGCTCCATATAATCTACTTTGTGAACCAATTGCCCTTATGTAAAATGGTGTTCCTATTCTCTCTCCATTAATTCTAATTATATTACCTTCACATGTAATTGAAGATGTATTTACTAGTCTTTGTCCATTTATTTCAATTGCTTCTGCACCAGCATTTGCTAGTTCATTCACTACCAATTGTATGTCACTAAAATGAATAATTTGATCTGATGCATTCAAACTACTACTTGTGGATGCTGCGTCTTCCAATATAACTTCTACTCCCTCTCCCTGGACATCAGTTCTTCCTAGTATCATATTGTTTTCTCGTAGTGCTTGTTCTTTTGCTTCAGCAGTACTGTCATTTTGTGTTGCCTCTTGTCTTACTTTTTCTAGTTCTTTTTGTGCATTTGCTAAGTCTCTATATGCATTATCATATTTTTCTTTCATTCTGAGAACTTCATCTCTTAATTCATTGTCTGCCAAACTTTGCGACACTGTAGAATTTGCTGAATTCATAGTTTTTATCTGAACACATAGTGCAATTGTTAGTAAAAAACACATTATTCCTAAAGTTATTGCAATTTGCTTTTTTTTCAAAATATCGCCTCCTTAAACTTTCTCTCTAAAGTATGGTACATCTGTATTTAAATTGACATTCAAATAAATTATTCCTTCGTTCTTTTTTTCCTCTTCTATGAATGTATTAATCCATAATACTTTTGTACTTAAATTTGTAGTATCTCCTAAATAAATTGTTTTCTTTTCCTTGTCTAATGTTAATATATAATTTGTTTTATCTTCGATGTTTATTGTGGTAATTTCTTCTTCAATTCCATCTGTTCCACTTGAAATTGCTTCCATAATTTTTAGTACATCATTTAATTTTTCTAGGTCATCAATATTTAATCTATTTCCCTCTATTATTTGTTCTGTAGGTGTTTCATATCCTTCAAGAATAGGAAACTCTCCTCTTTTACTGGTTATTTCCAAAATATAACCTTGATTATTTATATATACATATGCATTACCATATGTTAGCATATATGTCGCTGTTCTTTCTCGTACACTTATTTCTACTGTGTCAGGAAATTTTCTTTTAATTGCCACAGTATCTATGTAAGGATTTTGTTTTATTTCCTCTTCTACATTGCTTGTCCTAAAATTAAAAATGTTCTGATCAATATTTAATCTAGATAAACTCACTATTGCTTCAGATGAAATTTTAGAATTGCCTGTGACTGTTATGCTCTTTATATTAAATATTGGAGATAACAAGGCATATATTATTCCTCCAATGATTATGCCCAATATTGTTAGCCATTTTATAACTTTTAAAACTCTTTTTCTCTTTTTCCTTGATATTTCTTGCTTTTTGGTTAGTACTTTAGTTGCTTGCTTTTTTATTGGTTTATTTTGTTTATTTGTTTTAGATTTATTAGTTTGTTTTGATTTTGTTTTCTTATACCTATCACTAGATTCTTCGTCGTCCTCATCGTAGTTACTCATGTATTTAGATTTAATTATGATAGTTTCATCATAATCATCTTTATAAGTGTTTTTGTTTTTTGAGTTTTTAGTCTTTTTTGAACCAGTTTCACTCAATTCATTTTTAACTGTTTTTTTCTTATTTATTTTATCTTTATGCTTTTTTGTTTTGTCATTATGTTTAACGGGTTCATCAATTCTCTTAAGGCCTATTACTATCTCATCATCAAAACTAAATTTGTCGTCTTTTGTGCTTCCTCGCACATCTATTCCTTTATTTTTATTAGCTTTCTTCTTTGATTTATTATTTTTAACAGATTTCTCATTGGTCACTTTTGGCATTTACTCACCTTCTTTTATACTAATACTTGCTCCTAGTTTTCGTAATTTCTTATCAAGTCCTTCATAGCCTCTTAATATATATTCAATGTTAGTTATTTCTGTTTTCCCTTTAGCAGCTAATCCTGCTACTACTAAAGCTGCTCCTCCTCTTAAATCAGTACTAACTACTTTTGCTCCTGTTAATTTTCTTATTCCTTTAATGATTGCTGTTTTCCCTTCAATCGTTATTTTTGCTCCCATTTTTCTAAGTTCAGTCAAGAATTTATATCTGTTTTCAAAAATGTTTTCTACAATCACTGAAGTTCCTTTAGCTATAGTAAGCATACTTGCAAAAACTGATTGCATGTCTGTTGGAAAACCAGGATATGGCATTGTTTTAATGTCTACAGCTTTTAGTTTTTTAGGTGCTTCTAAATATATGCTATTTTTTTCTTTTTCTATCCTACATCCAGCTTCTTCTAATTTAGTCAATACTGGGCTAATATTTTCTGTTATAACATTGTTTAGTTTTACCTTTCCTCCTGTAGCTGCAACCATGCAGAGGAAACTTCCTGCTTCAATTCTATCTGGCATAATATTATAACTAATATCTTTAAGTTTCTTAATTCCAGTTATTTTTATATTACTGGTTCCAGCACCCTCAATTTTAGCTCCCATTTTGTTTAAACAATTAGCCAAATCTAATATTTCTGGCTCCATTGCAGCATTGGTTATGTTAGTCTCTCCTTCTGCATATACAGATGCTAAAATTATATTTTCTGTTGCTCCTACACTTGGAAAATCCAAGTCGATATTCGCCCCAATTATTTTATCACATTTGCATATAATAAATCCAGCATTTTCTATAATATTTATACCTAATTTTTCAAAACTTTTTAAATGAAGGTCAATTGGTCTTGCTCCAATGTCACATCCTCCTGGATATGAAAACGTTACTTCCTTGAATCTGCCTAGAATAGCACCTGCTAAAATCACTGTAGATCTCATTTGATGCATCAAATGTTCTGGTATTTCTCTTTTCGTAACATCTTTTGAATTTACTTCTACTTTTCCTTTATGTTTTTTGACCTTACAGCCTAAAAATTTTAATATCTCCTGTGTAATTTTAGTATCCCTTATTTCAGGCACATTATATAATTTAGTTGTACCCGGATTTAATATTGTAGAGGCAAGTATTGGAAGTGATGCATTTTTTGAGCCTGATACTTCTATTTCTCCTTCTAACCTTTTCCCGCCCTCTATTATGTAACTTTGCATTTTATTCCTTCCTTTCATGTTTAGATTAAAAAGTTTATTTTGCTATATTTTATGTTTTCTTAACATAAAAGGTGCATGATTGTAATTACATGAAGTGCAATATTAAAAGTAGGAGGGACTCTGAAATTTCAGAGTCCCTCCAGCTAGGTTTGTGCTTAGAAACAACTTAGAATGTTTTATCAACATTTAGTGCTATTTGATATAAAGCGTGGCACGGAAACCAATCCAGAAATAGTCGAAAAGAAGACTGTTGAAATGACGGTATGCTACAGAATAAATGTTACCATCACAGATACAGTTTCCACCACGGGCGACTGGTTGTAAATTTTTATTTCTTTCTTGCGTCCATTCTTCTAAATTACCCGCAAAATCATAGATGTTATTAACACACCATTTTTCACAACTGCCTGTTTCAACTGCCTTTTTGGGAGAATTATGTGTATTCCAATAATTACCCCATTCAGTAGAATTCATTGCAATTTCATCAAGAGTTTTAGCTTCTGATTTGATAAACCATGCTAATACCGAGTCATATTCTGCGCCAAAAGGCAAGTGACTCTTAACTACTTCATTGTCTTCCATAATAGTTGCTAATTTCTTGGCACTATTAAAATCAATGTTCATCAAAGGCATGACTCCCTTTACCGACTGTGGCTTACCTTTTGAATTTATGGAAATGTTATAACGTGAAATATAAAATCCTCCATATTTTTTTACACTTTCACGCTGTTTATACAATTCACCTTCTAAAACTTCATGGTATTCAACATTCCAAAATTCATCATTTTGATAGTCTCTTCTGCCAAATTTTTCTGCAAAATGTTCACCATCAAGTGTTCCATCAGGATCTAGGCTTCCAACAGGAATCCATACAAACTGACTTCCATCAGAACTTCTTTCAATTACGAATCCATTGTTCCATTCTCCGCATACATGTTTATATCCACCAGGAATTGGCGGATTCACATAATTTCGGGAATAAACATTCATTTCAGTAATGTTCATTGCTCTGATAATTAACTCACCACTTGTTCCTTCTGAGGCTTCAAAAATTATATCTTTTCCAGCCTCAAGCACAAACTTTTCATACCGTTTCATTGTTTATACCTCCTTAAGTATTAATTATAACGGTTTCAACATGGCTATTGCCATTATGTAAATAATACCACATTTTCTTACGTATTGCAAATTTTTTAAACTTTAAATTTATTTAATCATGTATAATATAAATTTTATCATTTCTTTTTTATTAATTCTAGTTTTAATAAATCCATCAGTTTTCAGTCTATAACCGCTCCAATAATTCCAGCATCGTTTTTTAAATTAGCAAGTACTATTTCTGGTAAACTATTTTTATTAAAAACATATTTTCTTTTATTCATTTCATTAATAAGTCTATGATAAAACACTTCTTCGAAAAATACAAAACTTCCCCCAAGGCTTATTGCTTCTGGTTCAAATATATCAATTACATTTGAGAGTCCAATTATTAGATTATCTATATAGTCATTTATTAACAATTTTAATTTGTTATTTTGTGTATTTTCTGAATCAACATTTTCATTATATTGTGTCAATATGCTTTCATTATTAGGAATTTTCTTAATTTCATTCTTTATTTTTTCTAATAATTCTTGTGAAGAAATATCTTCTATATGTAGTATTTTTTTTGCATTCTCCTTAAATCTTTTCATTGAGCAATAAGTCTCAAAACATCCTTTTTTTCCACAATTGCACTGTAAACCATTCTTATCAATAATCATATGCCCTATCTCAAATCCTAAGTGTCTATTTGCTTGTAGTAAGTCTCCATTCAAAAATACAGCTGAGCCTATTCCTGTTCCCAAACTTAGGAATACAGCATCTCTATATTTTGAAAGCGAACCAAATTTGAACTCTGCTACCCCCGCTGCTTTTGAATCGTTTTTTATTCTAATTGGTAAGTTAAATCTTTTTTCTAGGGGTTTTAAATGTAATTTCTCGATTCCTAAATTCACTAGATTTTCTATTAATAATTCTTCTTGATTAGGATTACCTGGAGCAGCAATTCCTATATATTCTATTTCGTAATTCTTAGAAAATTTTTCAATGTACTGTTCCATCAAATGCAAAATAGATAGTTCATCTCTTTGCATAAATTCTATATCTTGTTCTTCTTTTTTTAAAATTTCTCCTTTTTCTGGAGCTACAACACCAATTGCAATATGGCTTCCACCTAAATCTATTCCTAATCTCATTTTAACCATCTTCCCTTCTTTATTATATTTAACAGTCACAAGTACTTTTAATATACTTGTGACTGTTAAATTTAATATCTAAATATTTGTTTTTAAATAGGCAAATCGACTGCATCGAACATCCAAGTACCCATATATAGTTGTATACAAGGTACAATTATTACAACTACTAAGAATATTAAGAACACACCTACGATTGAATATATAACTTGTGGTAATACATTCATTACTCTCTGTATTAAATTATTTATATCAATTTCCATATATTCAACTAGTTTTCTCATCATCTCTGCTAAGTCTGTTTGCATACCAATCTTTAACATCTCTGTCTGCATTGATGAAGATAATCCTGAATTTTCGAAAGGCTCTATCCATGATGCACCAATTAATATATTATTAATTGATGTTTCTATGATTGAGAGTAATACATAGTTTTTCACAACAGATTTACTTACTTCTAGCGAGTCTTGAATTCTCATACCATTTTCAAGGTTTAAAAGCATTGCTCTCATAAGTCTATCGAAATCCATTGCGTAAATAAGTTTGCCGAAAAATCGGCATTTTATATTTAAAATAATGAAAATTATATCTTCCTTTTGGAGTATTTACATATGCAAAAACTGCTCCAACAATTGCTGCTATCAATATAACGGGTATATACCAAACTTCAAATAATTTATTGCAAAAATCTACAAATCCTACCGTTATTGCAGGCAATTGTTGCGTTGTTCCAGAAGCTGCAAAAGCTTCTTGAATTAATGGAATAATATATGCAACACCGAATATTAATATGCCCAAAATTGCAACTAATTGCAAAACATTTGGTATTATAATTTTCCTTAACCTTGAGCCTGTGCTATCTACGTCTTCCATATATTTTACTGCTTGTTCCAAGGATTTTGTAAGTGAACCAGAAAGTTCCCCTACTTTTATCATATTAATATAAATATATGGAAATATATTAGAATAATATTCCATTGTTGTATACATGTATTCTCCAGATTCAACACCTGCTAGAATATCTTGTAATACGCCTCTTAAAGATAGGTTGTCTGTACTATCTATTATTGTACTTAATGCATGTATATTATTGAAGTTTGCTTTCTTTAATATATAAAAGTTCTGTGTAAATATAATAATATCTCTTCTAGTTATTTTTTCTTCTCTTGATAAAGCTAGGTTTATTCTCTCTTTTATTGACGGTTTAGCAGTCGCTCTACCTTGCATTATGTTGGCAGAGTCAGCTTGTTTCATAATGTCATCTATATCCAGCATATTTCTTCTATTTACTTTAGCTTTATTTCCTCTGTATCCAACTTGTACAATGCTTATTGGTAGCAAATCATTATTTTTTAGTTTTTTTATTAGAGTATTCCTATTTACATCCTCTACCCTATTTCTTACTATTTGACCTTTTGATGTTACTGCTCTATAAATATACTCTGGCATTTTTCCTCCCTTCTAGATAATATAATTATTGATCTAATTTATTAGTTTTTTCTTTTTTAATTTTCAATTGCATTATTGTCCTATTTAAAGTTTCTATATTCTTTTCTTCTATTTGTGCTTTAGCTTGTTCTAAGGTTATTACATCATCTACAAACAATTCTGCAATTGAATTTATTAATCCTATGCTTCCTTTTTCTAAGTTACTTTGTATTGCATCTTCAATTTCAGATACACTTATTTTTTCCTTCCTAATTATACCAGCAACTATATTATCAACGACCATTACCTCTGGTACTAATACCAATTTTTCTGATTTTGCAGGCAATAATCTTTGTGATATAACTAATTTTAATAATGAAGATATCAAATATTTAACTTGTTGTTGATCTCTAATTTCATAGAAGTTTACCATTCTGTCGATGGTTTCTGCACAAGATTTCGTATGAAGTGTACCTATAACTAGATGTCCTGCTTCTGCAGTTTCTATAGCTGCTTCCATGGTTTCTCTATCTCTTATCTCTCCTATTACTAGTATATCACAGTCCTCTCTTAAAGAGTTCTTTACACCATCACTATAATTTAAACAGTCTCTACCTGCACCAATTTCTTTTTGCACAATTACAGATTTTTTGCTTTTATGCTTGTACTCTACAGGGCTTTCAAGTGTTAAAATCTTTTTATTCTGATTTTCATTTATTTCATTAATCAAAGCGTTTAAGGTTGTAGTCTTACCAGAGTTAGTTTTTCCTGTAACTAGTATAAGACCTTGTGGTTGATATGTCATTCTTCTTACTATATCTGGGACTCCTAAGTCTTCATATTTTGGTAGCTCATTTTTTATAAGTCTCATTGTAAATATCGGTATGTCATCTGCAAGAGATATATTAACTCTTAAACGTATATCTTCAAACTCAAAGGATGTGTCAAGTCTTTTGGTCTCTTTATATACTTTATCTTTATCCACATTTCCCCTTACAAAGTAATCATAAATTTCATACATATCATCTTCAGTTAAAGGTGCAGGACAATCATATTCAATTAAATTTCTTCTTATTCTTAACATAGGCTTAAGCCCACATATTAGGTGAACATCTGATGCATCTTTTTCCTTTGCTGTGCTTAAAATTTTATCAATATCTATCATTGGTTACCTCCATAATTTTAATATAAAGCTAATTTATTATTTAACTCCTGCAAATTTGTGATGCCTTCTAATATTTTGTTTACTCCATCTACTACTAATGGAACATATCCTTCTTCTAAGGCTTTTTTCCTAATTTCTACTGTTGGTTTATTATCTACGATTAATGATTTTATCTCATCATTTAAAAGCAGCACTTCAAATATTCCAATTCTTCCAAGATATCCTGTATTATTACATTTTTTGCATCCAACTGCATCAAATGTTTTTTTGCCTTCTAAATCGAATTTTACATTATATTTTGCTCCTATACCTTCAATTATTGCTTTTTCTTCTGGTGTAAAATCTCTTTCTCTTGCACAATATGGGCACATTCTTCTTACTAATCTTTGTGAAACTGATGTTGCTAACGTGCTTGAAATATCATAATTTGAAACTCCCATTTTCCTTAGCCTTGTTATAACCTCAATGGCATCTATTGTATGAATTGTAGATAGAACATAATGTCCTGTTTGTCCAGCTTGCATTGCAATTTCTGCTGTTTCCATATCTCTAATTTCACCAACAAGTATAATGTCTGGATCTTGTCTTAATACTGTTCTTAAAGAATCTACGAAAGTAATCTTTGGATCAACTTCTATTTGGTTTAATCCATTTATTCTTATTTCTACTGGATCTTCGATTGTAGTAATATTTATCTCTGGTCTATTTAAATAATCTATAATACTATACAAGGTAGTAGTTTTTCCTTCTCCAGTTGGTGCTGCTACAACTGTAATACTATTCTTTTTATTGAAGGCATTTTTTACTAATTGTTCATCCTGAGGGAATCCTAAATCAAATATTGATCTAACATTTTCGTTTTTCTTCAATAATCTAAGCACAAATTTCTCTCCATAAATATTTTTTTGAGAAGAAACACGAATGTTATACTCTGGATACATTATAATTCTACCATCTTGTGATTCTTGTTTTTCCTGATGCATATTAGAAATTGCTTTTAATCTACCAATTATTTGAGCTTGTTTTTCTTTGCCTACATTTGCAGCATTTACTAAAACACCATCTATCCTGTATCTAATTCTTAAATTGTCTTGCATTGGCTCTATATGAATATCACTTGCTCTTTTTTCCATAGCTGTTTTTATTACACTATCTATAAAACCAGATACATCTGCAGTTATATCTATATTTTCCGAACTGCCTTCGAAAGAATTTAATATTAAATCTATATTTGTTTCAAAAGTAATATATTTTTCCATTATAAGACCTTTATTTAATAATAAAAGTCTTACTGTTTCAACAGCTCTTCTGTTTGAAGTGTCTGCAAAACATACTTTTATTCTTCCGTTTGCTTCTTCAAATGGAATTGCTTTATATTGTCTTGCAGTATCTATAGAAATATAATCTAAGATATTGACTTTTATATCTGCTTCTCTTAAGTATATAGCTTTCTCTTCTAATATTTCTCCTATTGCATCAATTAAAACATATGGATCACAAACTCTTAAAATGTTTAATATGTCTCCAATTTTCTTTTTAGGTTCTGCCTTTTGATAATCTAATGCTCTTTCAATATCTTGTTCTGTTACAATGCCTCTTTTTACTAACTCTATTCCTAAAGGTTGTCTTCTTTTCGACTCCATAGAAATTCTCCTTTCATTCGTTATTTATTAATATTATTAACATTTTTCATTTTATTATTATGCCAAATTTACCAATATTTTAATGTAAAGTCAATACTTTTTGTTATACAGTCATTTTGATTTTCTCCTATTTGTACATATACGTTTATTATGTTTTTATCTACTGAACTAACAGTATATTTAGATAAGCTAAAATTACATGTAATAATATTTTCTGCTATTAAAACCTCGTTTCTATAAATTGAATTATTTTGATATAAATATGTTGGTCCTCCTTCAAATTCAATTGAGTTTGCAGTAACAACAGCATTATTATAGTTTTTTATATCTACACAAAAAAACATCGCAAACTTATTAAATTCATAAGCATATTTTGGTGGATCTACAACTTCATCTATATTAGAATAGAAAAAAGTACTAATAGTAGTTAATACTCCTATTACCATTATGAAAACAACCATATATATAACCAATGATGTCATTGTAATACCTTTTTCACATTTTACTATATCTTGAAACATCTAGTATAAAATACTCCTTTCATATTGTGTAATTAAGTTCAATCTCTATAAATTTTTTGATTACATTTCTTTAATTTTAAGTCTTCTTATATTGAACTCTTCTGTTTGGCCTGATATTGTATATGAGATTTTTAAATCTACAATTTTAATTAAATCCTCTATATAATCTTTACCTTCTCCATAATCTGTAAATTGTAATTCAACATTATAGCCACTTGGTATTGAAAATTGTTCTTTATAATCAGCTCCTGTTTTTGTTTGAGCATCTTCATAAGATATTTTGTCTATATCTTCTAGTATTTGAACTGCATAAATACACATCTGTGAAGTCAAACTTGCCCTTATATTAGTTTCATAAACTCTATACATTAAAGTTCCAATTAAACCAGCAAATAAAATAAATATAAAACATGCAACCAGCAAGTCTTGCATTGTAAAACCATTTTCTGATTTTATTTTTAAATTTACATTTTCTTTCATTATATCACCTATAAAATATTGCGAAATTGGTTGCCAATAGAATTATAATATTTGAGACACACATATAAAATCCTATTGGAATTTTATTATTTTCAATTTTTACTCTTTTTAGAATTTTGCTTTTTCTTTGATGCAATTTTTGTATTAAAAGTTGAATTGACACAGCAAGTAACGTTATAATAACTGTATAAATATATACTACCTCATATGTATATAAAATCATTAACATTGATAAAACTAAAACATCAATTGTATAACTATCAGTACCTTTTTTTCTAAGATATAAAATACTAAATAATAATAATATACATGATAATATTAAATAAATAACATATCTATAGATACTAGTATCATTTTCTACTATATATAGATATATCATATATAATGTAACACAAATAAAGCCAAACAATAATACTGGCTTTTCTATTCTTATTCTTTCTTTATCTATCCCTGCAATAATAAATAATGTTGCTATATATAATAATCCTATAATTATATACGCTAAAGTTTGAAGATTGATTGAAAATAAGCTTAATTTAACTGATGCTGCAAATAAAACAAAAACTAATCCTGACATAATTTCTAATAAAATGTATCTTGTTCTTATTTTTTCTTTGCAATATCTGCATTTTCCACCTAAGAAAGTATAACTTAAAATTGGTATCATATCCCAAAAAGTCAATTTATGGTTACAGTTTGGGCAATATGAACGTGTATGTGTTATATCTTGTCCAATTGGAATTCTATATACTGCTAAGGTGAAAAAACTACCAAATAATGTACCTATACAAAATACTAATATATATAATATATAGTCCATATGCTCTCCTTATTTTAAAATAGAGGTTATACTTAAAATATAATTATATATTTTAAATTATATTTGCATAGTATAACCTCTTTTTATTATAGTTTAAATAAATTTTAAACCGTTTAAAACTTTTTTACCTTTTAGCTATTTGTTGATGGTAATATTTCGTCAATGTATGCTTCAACATTTGCTATAGAACCTTGTGTATACTTTGTGTCATTAGCATAGTATCCTTTTGCGTCTTCTGCGCGGCTTACTATACCTTCACTTCCAAATGCAAATGAAATTGCAACTGTTGCTAAAATTATTAATATGATTATTGTTATAACTAAAGCAACTAAAGTAATACCTCTTTGATTCTTTAACATAAAAAATTCCTCCTTTTAAATTATTTTTTGTATATATTTAATTGAATAAATATAACCTAAGTTCCTTATGAATTAAATAATTAAAATTTATTTAATTCCTTCTTCGTTGAAAAATGTTCCTGTTGAGTTTGGATCCGTTGTTGGGGTTCCATTATTATTCTCAGTATTTTCATTAGGAGCATTAGTTTCTCCATTTGTATTATTTACTGTTTCATTTTCAAGTGCAAATGGGTTTGCTTTTCCTTCTGTATATGTTCCTGTTTGCTTATATATATTTAAATCTGCATCTGTAACTTCATATGTTACTTCGACTTTTTCTGTTTCTGTAATTGTTTCTTCAAGTTCACTTTTTACATTTTCAGGTGTTACATATGCTTCTTTTTCTGGCACATATTTATTTATAGGAATGTAATCATAAAATAGAATTCCCAAAATTAATACTATAGCTAAGCTTAAGAGCAGTATTATGAATATTTCTTTTGCCACTGATTTTAGCATATTTACCTTCCTTTCTATTATTGTACTGTATTAGTATTTGTCTGGTCTAAATCTGTTGTATCTGTAATTGTCCCGCCTACGGAGGTGGTTTGTGTACTGGTGTCATTATCTGTTAAAGTTTCTGAATTAATCCTAACTCCTTTAACGTTGAAGGTGGTTTCCAAGTTATTTCCTTCTGCTGGAATCATGTGGAAATCTTCAATTT
Source organism: uncultured Clostridia bacterium (assembly GCA_944392505.1). Taxonomy (GTDB): domain Bacteria; phylum Bacillota; class Clostridia; order TANB77; family CAG-508; genus CALXVA01. The sequence goes on from CALXWU010000005.1 coordinate 20,108, forward strand.
TAAATGCTAATTCGCTATCATCTTCTAGTGATCTTATAAATTCAATGGTTGCTGAATATGCACCAGTTACTGTAAAGGCAATATTTTTAACAGATGTATCACTTGCATCAGCAGATAAGATATCCATTCTAAAATTTACTCCTTCTGCTCTTCCATGTCTTCCTATTTTTAAAAATAGGAAGGCAATATCATACACTTCTTGTGTGCTAGCTTTGTTTATTTCACTTTCCGTGCTAACATTAGCAACTTCGTAATAGCTTTCTTTGTTTCGTAGCAATTGTTCAACTTGTCCATTCAATTCTGTCTTTTTATTCTGCAAATCATTTTTTATCTTTGTATTTGCTTGGTTTATTTCTGCTGTTAAACTATCATCAAGACTAATTATTTTTTGTGCACTTAGAATTTGGAAAGATCCAATAGATATTCCCTGGAATATGGTAAAACCTGCCAAAACAATTAATAATACGAGTAGTATTGCAATCAAAATTTTTCTCATGGCAAATCCCCCTCTATAACAATCTGTACAAAATCTCCTTGTTTTTGTCCCTGATTAGAAGTAACATTCAGCAAGATATTATCTTCAGCAAGTTTTGCTTTAAAATATCCTAAATCGTCATAATACATAGACTGTGCATTTATAGTAATATGGCTAACTTCTTCTCCATCATCTTTTATTTCCTTTGTATTTTCTATTTCTGTAATTTGAACATTTTCTGGTATTATTGTCATTATTTCTACTAATAGATTAGGTATTGAGTTTTTTGCATTTAAATCATCTTGTATTTGTTGATTAATATTTAACAAATTGTTTGTCATTTCAACATATCTATTAGCCATTTGTTTTATCTCATTAATATCGCTATCTACAAGTTCTATTTGAAGATCTGTATACGCAGTAACTTCTTGTGCTTCTATAATTTTATCATTTATTTTACTATTCAAATATACTGAAAAAGCAGAATATAATATAGTTAGCATAAACACACCTAAAGTTGCTCTTAAAAGCCATCTTTCTGTAGTATCTAATTTTCCATTTAAGCTAAAGTTAAAACTCTTTTTATTCTTATTTCCTTTTTTGCCTAAGCTTATATCTATTTTCATCCATTCTGGCAATTGATCATAAAGACTTGGCTTTTTAAAGTTCATGCTTTTAATTCCATATCCTAGTCCCTGCATTGCTACAGCAATAGCTGAATTTACTTCAATATAATCTTTTATATTTATTTTTATGTTCTCTGTTATAAAATATGGTTTTAAAACTTCACATTTTTCTGTTGAAAAGAACTCTTGGAAGTATAAATCTATATTATTTACCACAGACATTGTACCTGTAATATAAATTTTTTCAAATTTGCTGGTCGAATTTGCTACATAATCTTGTAATTTTGTAACTATTTTATACAATGTTGGCATTATATCATCTAAATACTCATTTTCTTCGTCTTGTAATTCTTTTCCTTCCATTGTATATATTGTAGAATTTTTACAGATTTCATACGCTTTTGAATATGAGTTCTCTTTGCTTGCAATTTTACCTAAAATTTCTCCTGCTCCATCTGCTAATTTTTCTACATTATATATTTTTTGATTTATAATAGTTGTTATAGTTGTATTTTCTTCAATATTTACGATTATTATGTTTTCTTTAGGATTAATTGATGCTATATTGGCAATACTGGTTCCTATAGGTGTTACAGTAGACACTTTATAGTCATTCAACATTTGTAAGGTTTTAGAGATTGAAGACTTATTTGAAGAAACATGTATAATTTTTAATTTATCTTTATCATCTACTTCATTAGACACTGCATATCTAGCTTCAAAAGCATTCTTATTTAGCTTTCTATCATAACAATATGATTCAAATTCAGTATCAACAGCCTTTTTCAAATCATTTTTATTTAAAAGACTAAACATGTAGAAATAATTGTAAGTCTCTTCAGACAAGTTTACACTGATTGGTATATTATAACTAAAAGTTTCTGATACTATTTGTTCAATTGCTTCCCCAACTTTTTCATAAAATTTAACGCCGAAAGATTCAATCTTTAATAGTTCACGATCTTTAGTTACTTTTACATATTTAATTACATTGTTTTCTATATATAATCCTAAACAACTAGACATTTTGTTCTCCTTCGTTTAAATTTGCACCGTCGTTTTAAATTGCACCATTATTATATTTTGCAAAATGTAATAAATAATACTTGTATTTTTTTCCTTTTTTATTTCTACAATATAATCATAGTTCTTTTAATATTTTATCTTTTTTTATAAAAAAGTCAATATAAATTATAAGATTTAATATAAATGTAATATTTCTGTAATATTTTTGTAATATTCCCAAATTTTGTCATTTTTTTTGAAACATGTACAAAGCCACTAGTACATATATTTCTCAAATTTTCTCAATATATGTACTAGTGGCTCCATCAAAAATATATATTGTCAATTTTATAATTAACATCAATAATTTAATTATATACAAACTACCTTATAAATACGAAAGCCAAAATTATTAAGCCAAAAATCACTCTGTATATTGCAAATATTTTAAAACTTCCTTTTTGCAAATAATGTAATAACCATTTTATTACAATTATTCCTACTATAAAACTTGCTAATATTCCAACGAAAAACGGAATACTAAATACAAAATCTTTTATCTTAAAAATTGTTGCGGCAAAAACTATCGGTGCAGAAAGCATAAATGAATATCTAGCAGCAGATGTTCTATCTACTCCCATTGCTCTACCAGTTGTCATAGTGATTCCAGATCTTGAAACTCCAGGAATAAATGCTAAACATTGAGAAAGTCCAATTAGAAAAGTTTGTTTAAAGGTCATATGTTCATAATCAGTAACAGATTTTGATTTCTTGTCTACAAAATATAGTATTATACCCATTACTATTAATGCAATTGCAATAATTACTGGTTTCTTTAAAAGGTCTCCTGCAAAGGTATCTAGTAACAATCCAATTATTCCGCCTGGAATAGTTGCAATTACTAAATACCAAAACATTCTACCTTCAGTAGTTTTTTCTTTTTTTACAACTTGATTAAATCCTCCAACTATTAATTTAATCCAGTCTTTAAAGAAAAATAATGCTATTGCTAAGAATGTCCCAAAATGTAGGGCTACATCAAATCCCTCAAAAGCTAGATTAAATTCCGGATTATTGGTCCAATTTAAAAGCCAGGGGATAATGTCTAAATGTCCTGAACTAGATATTGGTAAAAGTTCTGTTAATCCTTGTATCACTCCTAATACTAATGCTTGAAAAACTGTCATTTGTTTTCTCCCTATAAATTTATTTAGGTTTTTTATGGATTTACCTATAAACCTTTTATTGCCATTTTTATTGTGCTTTTTTATTGTACTACTATTTTTTTATTATTGCAACAGGTGTTTTTGATTTTGGTTTTGCATTTTCGGTTACATTATATACTAGAGTTCAAAAACAGATTATAATCATAAAGCCACAATCAAATACATTTGCTAATAGCATCCTTCATGTACCTTGCCGCTGTTTTAGGTTGCTCTTTTCCTGGAATTCCTAATGCAATTATAACTTTAACTCCAATTTCTTTTGCATATTCTTCATCCACTCCTCCAGGTTTAGAAGCTAAATCTATTATTGTTATGTCTTTTCTGAAAGAATCTAATTCTTCTTTATTTAATATTTTTGTTGGGACTGTATTTATTACAATATCAAACTCTTTAGCATATTTATATAACTCATCATATCTAAGTGGAATACATCTTTTTTCTCTAATCCAGGCTAGGTCAGTGTCTTTTCTTGCTGCGCAATATACATTTGCACCCAAATCTCTAAATCTATCGCATAAAATCTTTCCTATTCTTCCATAACCACAAACTAAAACAGTACTTTCATGAATTGTTTCTTCTCTTTCCTCGATTGCTATTTTAATTGCTCCTTCTACAGTTGGAATTGCATTTAAAATAGTTAGTGCTTCGTTTTCTAATAAATCTATAATTTTAATTTTATCATTTTCTCTTAGGATTTCAGAAATTCCACCTGCAATAAAGGTTTTTCCTTCTAGAAGTTTAGCCAATTCTTTAATTTCAATTTTCTCATCAGAAAATGGTGTATTCACAAAAATATTATCTTTACTAAATGGCATTCCACTAATTATTATCTCTGAAATGGCGGTAGCTTCATTTAAGGTACTGCAAATTTTGATTTTTTCGCTTTCATTATTATTGGTACTTTTTTTGGCATTTTCTTTAAAATATTTTTCAAGGCCATAAATAAAAACATTAATATTTTTGTCTTCTTCTAGAGAATACATCTCTGCTAATCTTACTATTCTTAGATCTCCACCAATTATTGAAATATTCATAAAAATCACATCCTCATATATTATTTATATTAATATATGAGGATGTCTTATTCATTGTATAACGTTATTATTTTTCAATCTTGTCTTTCTTTCTGTTCTATCTCTTTTTCTTTTATGTTTTTCATCATGGTTATATCATCATTATTAAGAGTACTAATTAAAGAACAAGTCTGAGATAAATGATTTAAAGCTTTACGTTCTTTTAATAATAATTTTGTTCTTCTTTTTTCTACCTTATCTTCTTTTTCTGGCTTCTTAATTTCATTTTTTATAGGTGTAAAAACAACTTCTTTTTGTGCTTTTTTGTATATTTTAGGATCAAGCTCTACCGCGATATTCATGTAATTGGTAGCTTTCTCTTTATCTCCTTTTAAAATTGCAACTTGTGATAAATAATAATATGAGCCAGCCTCTACATCTTCTCCTTTTAAACTCTCTTTAAAATATTGTTCGGCCTCCTCCAAATCTCCAGCTATTAAAGCTATTTGACCTAGGCTAAGTTTTGCATTGTATAAAAGTGAATTAATCTCTGCAGCTTTTTGGTAAAACTCTTTTGCTCTTTGGAAATCATTAACCATTGTATATACCATTCCTAAGTTATAATATAAGTCATAATTTCCAGGATTGTATCTTAAGGCATTCATATACACATTTATTGCTTCTTTGTATCTTTCATTTGAATATAGAATTTCACCTAACAAATTGGTAGCATCATAATATTCAGGTTTTTTCTTTAATATATCTTGAAGTACTGCAATAGCTTCTTCTGGTCTTTCATCTTTGTTTAATAATTTTGCAATTTTGTAATTCAATTTTATATCTTTATTATTTAGTTCTGATGCACGCATATATTCATCTGCTGCCACAGAATATTTTTCTTCTTTTTCATATACTTCAGCTAAAGTTTTATGTCCCATATAACTTTCTGGATATTTATTTATTAATTTAAATAGGTACTCTTTCGCCTTATCTGTATTTCCTGAATTTAAAGCTATTTTGGCTAATAAAATATTAAACATTTCAGGGAAATCAATTTTTTTCTTGTATTCAATTAATAATATAATTCCAGGAATAATTATTGATAATATGTATATTAGAATTCTGAAAAATAAATTCAAATGAATATTCACAAGTAATTCTATAAAATTTATTACTATTCCAATAAATTCTAAACCTAAAATATATACATAACTTGTATCATTCTTTTTGATAAATCTTCCAAAAACAATTATAAATATAGCAAAGGCTAACAAATTAAATATTATCTTTTCTATCAATTCTTTTCACCAAATTTCTCCTCATATTTTTTCATACACTTCTCTATAATTACTTCTGCATCTTCTCTTCCAAGCATTCTGTCTACTGTTGTAGTCTTGCCCTCTAACTGTTTATACACTTCAAAAAAGTGCTTTATTTCATCTGCCACATGATTAGGAAGTGCAGATATGTCATTATATACATTTAAGTATGGATCTCTTTTTGATATTGCGATTATTTTTTCATCCTCTTCACCGCTATCATTCATTATTAAAACCCCTATTGGATAACATTCTACTAATGTAAGTGAAACTATTTCTTCATTGCATAAGATAAGTACATCTAAAGGGTCATTGTCTTCTGCATATGTACGTGGGATAAATCCATAATTTGTTGGATAATGTGTTGCAGTATACAAAACTCTATCTAGCTTTAGCATACCTGTTTCTTTATCAAGTTCATATTTTACATCTCCACCTTTTGAGATCTCTACTACTCCTACGAAATCGTTTTTTGTTATTCTTTCTTTACTTATATCATGCCAAATGTTCATTTTCATCCTTCCTTTTCTATTAGAACTGCTAATATTTTAATTTAATTTTTCTGCAGCTTTCTGTACTGCTTCTCTTTCGTCCCAAAAATATTGCACTCCTTTAATTTCTTGATATTGTTCATGCCCTTTTCCTATAAGAAGTATTATGTCTCCCTCTTGTGCATTTTTCATGGCATATTCTATAGCTTCTTGTCTATCGTCTATAGTTATATACTTACCATTACTTCTATTTAATCCAATGATTATATCATTGTTTATTGACTGCAATTCTTCGAAGCGAGGGTTGTCCTCTGTAAGAATTGTAAGTCCTGCATATTTTCCAGAAATCTCGCCCATATCATATCTTCTATCTCTTGCTCGATTTCCTCCGCCTCCAAAAATGCATACAATTCTTTTTGGTTTGTATTCCATAATTGTTTCCATTAAATTTGTCATTTCGTCTTGATTATGTGCATAATCTATTATAAGTTTATACTTATCATTTGATACTGCAAGTTCCATTCTTCCTTTAACTGATGCACCTTCTAAAGCTTTTTTCATAGGCTCTATGCTTATACCCAATTCATTTGCAATTGTTATTGCACATAAAGAATTATATACAGAAAATCTACCTGGAATTGCAACTTCAAATCTGTCATTTAATTTTCCTATTACATCAAAGCCCATTCCTAAGAAATCATTTGTCATAATAAATTCTATATTGCTTGCTCTCATATCAGCATCTTCAGAATTCACACCAAATTTAATTATATCACATGTATGATTTTTAGTTACATTCTCCCAATTCTTATCATCAATATTTATTATTCCTTTTTTACATTTTTGGAATAGTAGGCTCTTGCAATACATATATTCCTCAAAGCTCTCATGCTCATTTGGTCCTATATGCTCATTAGAAATGTTTGTAAATACACCATAATCAAATGTAAATCCATCAACTCTATTTAGTTTCAAGCCTTGTGAAGATACTTCCATTATTGCATATTTGCAATCTTCTTCGATCATTTCATTAAATAACTTTTGTATTTCATAATTTTCTGGTGTCGTATTGTGAAGGTCAATTTTTCTTTTCCCTATAAATGCACCTATTGTTCCAATTAGTCCTGCTTTTTTTTCATCTGCTTCTAACATTTTCTTTAAAATTGTAGAAGTCGAAGTTTTTCCAGCTGTTCCTGTTATTCCTATTGTTGTTAATTTCTCTGCTGGATGATCAAAATATGCAGCAGAGATATATGCCATAGCCTTTCTCGAAGACCCTACTTTTACTATAGTAACCTCTTCTTCAGGTAATTCTATATCTTCTTCAATAACAATTACTTTTGCACCTTTTTTTATTACATCTGAAATGTATTTATGAGAATTTGATGTTGAACCTACTTTAGCAATAAACATATCTCCTGCTTCAACTTTTCTGGAATCATCTTTTATGTCCTCAATATCTACATCTAAACTCCCCTTTAGGAGCTTATAATCCACATTTTCTAATAATTTCTTTAAATTAGTTATTTTATTTTTTTTTAGTATCCTTTCTACATCAATTTCAGATTCAAATACTGTATGAGATGGTCCTTTCATAAACATTGTACCAGTTTTTTCATCCCAGTTAGTCTCTAATATTCCACCAATTTGATGAACATTTACTTTTCTATCACATCTGCCAGTTAATACTGCTGCTACTGTTGCTGTACAGCATCCTGTACCACAACCTATAGTTTCTCCAGTTCCTCTTTCCCACTCTCTCATTTTAATGTTATTTCTGTCTATAACTTGAGCAAAGGTTACATTAGTTTTATTGGGAAATAGCTCAGTCATATTTTCAATTGCCCTTCCATATTTCTCTACATCAAAACTATCTACATCATCAATAAACATTACACAATGAGGATTTCCCCATGATACTGCTGTTATTTTAAAGGTTTTATCTAAAACTTTTACCTCTTGTTCAATAAATTCTGGCAATTTAGTATTTACTGGTATTTTTTGGGTATCTAATACTGGTTTCCCAATATTGGCTTCTATATTAACTGCTTTTCCATTTTCTATGGTTAATTTAACATGTTGGATTCCTCCAAGTGTTTCAATTGTTAATTCCTCTTTATCTGTCATTTTATGGTCATACACATATTTACTCAAAGATCTTAGTGCATTTCCACACATTTCTCCTTCTGTTCCATCTGGATTAAACATTCTCATTCTAAAATCTGCAATATCTGATTTACAAATTAAAACCAATCCATCAGAACCTATTCCAAAATGTCTATTACTTATATGTTTTGCGAGCTCATGTACATTGTCTATTTTTTGATTTATTGCATCAATATATACATAGTCATTGCCATATGCTTGCATTTTTGTAAATCTGGTCATACTTTTCCCTCCATTTTTTTATCAATAACTAGTTTCTACTTTCATTTTAAAATAGGACCAATCAGTCCTCTACATTGGTCCAACTTTTTTTATTCCATAGCTTGTTCTATATCTGCAATAATATCATCTGCGTCTTCTATTCCAACTGATAGACGTAATAAAGTATTTGTAATTCCTAAAGCATTTCTCTTTTCTTCTGATATTTCAGTATGAGTTCTACTTACTGGGTGAGTAATCAAACTCTCCACTCCACCTAAGCTTTCTGCAAATATAATTAGCTTTAAATTGCTTAATATTTTATTTACAGTTTCCATACTATCAACTCTGAAAGAAATCATTCCACCAAAGCCGGTAGTTTGCTTTTTACTAACTTCATAATCTTTATGATCTTCAAATCCCACATAATACACTTGTTCTACTTTTGGTTGTTTGCGTAGCCAATTTGCTACCTTCATAGCATTTTCTTGATGTTTTTCCATTCTTAATGCTAAGGTTTTGATGCCTCTTAGCATTAACCATGAGTCCATTGGTCCGAAGTCCGGCTCCATAAATATACATTTGAATTTCCAATTTTTCACCAATCTTAGAATCCTTTACAACAACAATTCCAGCTAAAACATCATTATGTCCAGCTAAATATTTTGTTCCACTATGAACTACAATATCTGCCCCTAAAGTAAGCGGCCTTTGGAAATATGGAGTTAAAAATGTATTGTCCACTACCACTAAAGCACCAATATCATGTCCAATTTTAACAATCTTTTCAATATCTGCCACTTTCATCATTGGGTTTGTTGGAGTTTCAACAAATATCATTTTTGTATTTTTCTTAATAGTTTTTTTCAACAATTCTAAATCTGATAAATCAATACTATCATACTCAACACCATTTACAGTTAAAACTTCATTTACTTCTCTAAAAGTTCCACCATAAATGTCATCAGACATTATAAGATGATCTCCTGGTTTTAATAGGGAAAATACAAGTGTTATTGCTGCCATTCCAGAATTTACTGCAAAAGCTCTTGTTCCCTCTTCCAAAATTGTCATTGTTTTTTCAAGTTCTTCTCTCGTTGGATTGATACATCTAGCATAATTGTATGCTTCTGGCTTGTCTACAAATTTATGCTGAAATGTAGCTGTTTGGTATATTGGATAACTTAATGCTCCAGTCTCAGGATCAACTCCCTGTGCACCATGTACTACTTTTGATGCAAATTTTAAATTTTCCTTTCTGTTAAAATTTTTGTAATCTTTTGAATCTTTCATGTTTATTCCTTCTTTCAGGGATTTTCCCCTGTTTATTATAATTACAGTACACTCTTAATTAAGAATATAAGCCTGTTGGTTTAAACACGCTATTATTATATACTATTTTTTTTAAATAGTACAGCTTTTTACAAAAAAATTGGGGACTACTCCCCAATTTTTTACTCCGTTCTTAATGCCTCTACTGGATCTTTTTTACTTGCCATTTTAGCAGGAATTAAACCAGCAATTATTGTAAGTATCATACTAATTAAAACTAATATTATTCCTCCCATAACAGGTAAACTTGCTAAGCCTGATATATCTGTGATTGCCTTTATGATTATATTAATTGGTATATTTAAAAGTAGTGTAACTCCTATTCCTAAAAGTCCAGCGCAAAGTCCAACAATAAATGTTTCTGCATTAAATACTCTTGAAATGTCTTTTTTAGAAGCTCCAATACTTCTTAATATTCCAATTTCTTTTGTTCTCTCTAGAACTGAAATGTAAGTTATAATTCCAATCATTATTTATGAAACTACAAGTGATATAGCAACAAATGCAATTAATACATAGCTTATTGCATCTATTATTGTAGATACTGAACTCATCATCGTTCCTACTAGATCTGTATAAGTAATTACATTTTCTTCTTTTCCTTCCTCACGTTGTTTTTGATTGTAGTTTTCAATTGAAGTTCCAATCATATCTTTAGCTTCGAAATCTTTAGGATATATGCTTATAGAGCTTGGACTTGCAAGGTCTACTACTCCCATTTTTTCTAAGTTACCTTCATAGGTTGCTCCTGCATTTTCTGTATATTGTTGCATAAGCTCTGCCATTTCTTCTTGACTTAAAGATGCTAAGTACATCCTTTGCTCATCTGTTAAGCTAGAGAAATCAAATGGTTCGTCTGTGTCTTCTGGAAATTCCGCTCCTGTAAATACATTTATTTCTTCATTTCCTTTTTGTTCTTTAACAATTTCTGAGTCATTTATTGCATTTATTACATATTCTTTAAGTTTACTTAAATATCCTACTGTTCCAGACATAGCTGTTGCCACAGTTCCTTCACTTGGTCTAATAATTCCAACTATCTCTATTTCGTCTGCAGCTTCTAGTTTTTCTTTAATATATTCTTTATCTTCACTTTTATCTAGCCATATATCTCCAGCTTTTTCATAATAGTCTGTATTTAGCAAGATTTTAAATTTAGTATTTAATAATTCTTCATATGTATATACTTTTTGTTCTTCATCTTCGACTTCTTCGCCATCTAATATTTTCTCATATTTTTCTTCTAATTCATCCTGATCTAGCAAGCCTAAGGCGTATAAAGTGTAATCCAATATTTGATTATTCTCCTCCACTATTAAAACTACTTCATTATATGCTTCTGGCCATTTACCTGCAAGCACATCATACTGTGATTGTAACAACTCTTCATTATCTAAAAGTTCTTGCCATACATCAGTTTCTGCAATCATCATGTTTTCCATATTCTCCATACCAAGTTTTGAGAAAATTTGGCTTGGATTTACTTGAACAAAATTGTCTTCATTTTCTTTATATATGTTCAAGTCTAAGTTATAGCTATACTGAATTGCATTTACATAGTTTCTTATTTCGCTATTCTCATCATCTAAATATTTCTTGAATTCTTCCAAATTGTTACTTTGAACTTTTGTCGAAATGGTACTTAACATATCATTTACAATATTTCTTGAATATACTTTTCCCTCTTCAGGTTCCGTTTCCTCTGTTTCTCCCATTAGAGATGTCATCATGCTTGCCATATCAATTGTTTCTTCTTGTACAGTAATTGGATAAGAGGATAAGGTATCTTCTTCAACCCTATTTATGTAAGTTTGCATTCCACTTGATAATGAAAGTATAAGTGCAATCCCTATTATTCCGATACTTCCTGCGAATGCAGTTAGAAAAGTTCTACCTTTCTTAGTCATTAAATTATTTAGACTTAGTGATAACGCTGTAAAAAAGCTCATTGAAACTTTTGCATTTTTATTTGAAGTTCTATCCTCTTTTTCTTCCTCTTTTTTCTCATATGGGTTTGAATCATCAGTTATTTTTCCATCTAATATTTTAATTATCCTAGAAGAATATTTTTCTGCTAAATCCGGGTTATGTGTAACCATGATAATTAGCTTATCTTTTGAAATCTTTTTTAGAATTTCCATTAATAACCAAATCACCGGTGGTATATCTATCTAAACCACCAATAAGGTTTAATAGAGTGGTTTTTCCGCAACCACTCTGTCCTAGAATAGATACAAATTCATTTTTCCTAAATTGTAAAGTAATTCCTTTTAAAGCTTCTACTTTACTATCACCTGTAACATACTCTTTAGTAATATTTTCTAACCCTAACATATTTTTGATCCTTCCTTTTTACATTACATATATAAGAATACAGAAAAATTGCAGCATACTTCCCAGTAAAATAAATAGATGAAATATTGAATGCATCCATTTATGTTTTTTACCTAAACCATAAAGAATTGCGCCAACTGTATAAGCTATTCCCCCTGCAACTAATAGCACTAATGCCCCTAGTGGTAATAGCACTGGAAGTAGGTTTGCCTTAAATATTATTGCCCATCCCATTCCTAGATAGCAAATCATTGAAAACTTTTTATATTTTTTGAGGTCTATTGCATTTAATACTATTCCCAATATAGCCATGGCCCAGATTACTCCAAATATTATCCAACCCGTTGCTGTATCATATTCTCTAAAAGTACACAACGCAAATGGAGTATATGAACCTGCAATCAATAGGAAAATTGTGCAATGGTCGAGTACCTGCATTACTTTTTTTCCGTTTGCATTTTGTACTTAATCCATGATATATGCTAGACATAGTGTATAAGATAAGCATGGTAGTACCGTAAATTGCTCCACTTACTACACCATATACATTACCATGAACTGCTGCAAATACTACACATAGTACTATTGCTACAATTCCTAAAACTGCTCCAACAATATGTGAAGTCATATTAAAAATTTCTTCACCTTTGGTATATGTTGGTAAAATCCTATCTTTTAGTTTTGTTCTAGTCATTTTCCCTCCAAATATTTTTTAGTAGTTTAATTAAATTTTATGAATTATTTATAATTTTATCAATAGAATCTTTTCTCATACTTTTAATTATATTACAACTATCATTTAATTTTTCTTGTTCCTTATTGTTTAGTTCTAAGTCTAAAAGCTCTCTTACACCATTAGAATTAATTACTGCTGGGACACCAATATATATGTCCTCCTGTCCATATGCTCCATTTTCTAAATAAGTTGAAACAGTAAGTATAGAATTTTCATTATCTAAAATTGCTCTTACTATTCTATTTAAAGCCATTCCTATACCATAATATGTTGCTTTTTTTCTTTCTATAATTTCATACGCAGCATTTACAACCTCTTTATGAATTTTTTCTAAATCAGAAATGCTTTTTTTGTTATCTTTCATTACATCAATAACACTTTTACAACCTATATAGGCATGTTTCCATGGCACAAATGATGAATCTCCATGTTCTCCCATAATATATGCATGAATATTTTTGCTAGATATTTTAAAATAATCTGCTAATAAATAACGTAATCTGGCTGTATCTAAAACTGTTCCTGAACCAATTACTTGATTTTTAGGCAGTCCAGAGACTTTAGCAACTACATAAGTCATAAGATCCACAGGATTAGTCGCAACTATAATAATTCCATTAAATCCGCTTGCCATAATCTGCTGAGTAATACTTTTCATTATTTTTGTATTTGTTTCTGCTAGGTCTAATCTAGTCTCTCCAGGTTTTTGTGCAGCACCTGCAGTTATAACTACTATTTGTGCATCTTTACAATCGCTGTAATCTCCTGCTTTTATAACCATTTTTTGAGGAGCATATGGAAGTCCATGTGATAAGTCCATTTCTTCGCCAATAGTTTTTTCTTTATCCAAGTCTACCAATACAAGTTCATTTATTCCACCTCTATTTAACATAGAATATGCCATGCTCATGCCAACAAAACCTGTACCTACTAAAACAATCTTTCCTTTTTTCATTAGATAAACTCCTTTCTTACGTTTGTATTTAATATATATTAATGTTAATTAAGACATCTGTTAATTTATCATATTATGATACAATTTTCAATTGTTTAAACAAGATTTAATATGCTTTTTTATTTTTACTTATCTTTATTTAATTTACTTGATTGTAAATGGAATAGATGAATTGCAATAAAAAGACTAGGATATACACTCCTAGTCTTTTTTATCTTCAATATATTTACTCTACTTTAATCTCATCATTTTCTGCAACTATTTTTACCTTTTTATGTGGTATAATTTTGCCATCAAGTATAGCTTCTGCTATTTTGTCTTCCACATTGCTTTGTATTGCTCTCTTTAATGGACGTGCGCCATAATTTGTGTCAATACCTTTTTTAGCTACTAAGTCTTTTACAGAATTGTCAATTTCTACAATGTATTCTTGTTCCTGTAATCTCTTTTGAACTTGTTTTAACATTATATCAATAATTTGACTAATATCATCAGCAGTAAGTTTGTGGAATACAATTATATCATCTATACGGTTTATGAACTCTGGTCTAAACTGTTTCTTTAGCTCTGCCATAACATCTTTTTTAATAGTTTCGTACTCTTTTTCTTGTCCTTCTTTATCTTTATCATCTTTGCTAAAACCTAAAACATTTTTATCTGTAATCATTCTAGCACCAACATTTGAAGTCATGATTATTACTGTATTTTTAAAGTTTACAGTTCTTCCTGTTGCATCTGTTAATCTACCATCATCTAGTATTTGAAGCAACATATTCATAACATCTGGATGAGCTTTTTCAATCTCATCAAATAATATTACAGAATATGGTTTTCTCCTTATTTTCTCTGTCAATTGTCCTCCTTCGTCATAACCAACATATCCTGGAGGTGAACCAATTAATTTTGCAACAGAATGTGGTTCCATATATTCAGACATATCCACCCTTATCATTGCATCTTCGTTACCAAATAGGCTTTCAGCTAAAGCTTTTGAAAGTTCTGTTTTACCAACACCTGTTGGACCTAAGAATAGGAAGGAACCAATTGGTCTATTTGGATCTTTTAGCCCAACTCTTCCTCTTCTTATTGCTTTACTTACAGCTTCAACCGCTTCATTTTGTCCAATTACTCTCTTATGTAACGCTTCCTCTAAATGTTTTAATTTCTCATTTTCATCTTGAGTAATTTTATTTACTGGGATTCCAGTCCAGCTTGCAATTACCTCAGCAATATCTTCTTCTGTCAAATTCATAACATTTTTACTATTTTTATTCTGCCATTTTTTCTTTTCTTTTTCTAGTATTTCTTTCTCCTCATTTTCTTTATCTCTTAGAGTAGCTGCCTTTTCAAAATCTTGCACACGAATTGCTTCTTCTTTTTCTCTATCAAGTGTTGCAATCTTCTCTTCTATTTCTTTTATGCTATCAGGCATTGTATATGTTCTCATTTTTACTCTTGAAGCTGCCTCATCCATTAAGTCTATTGCCTTATCTGGTAAAAACCTATCATTAATATATCTTATTGATAATTCAACTGCTGCCTTTATTGCACCTTCTGTAATTTTTACATTATGATGAGCTTCATACTTATCTCTTAAACCATTTAATATTTTTATTGTTTCCTCTTCAGTTGGCTCTCCTACTGTTACTGGGCTAAACCTTCTCTCTAAAGCACTATCTTTTTCAATATATTTCCTATATTCGTTTAAAGTCGTTGCGCCAACTACTTGTACTTCTCCTCTTGCTAATAAAGGTTTTAAAATATTTGCAGCATCAACTGCTCCTTCAGCAGAACCCGCACCAACTATGGTATGAATTTCATCTATGAAAAGAATTACATCTCCTGCTTTTTTAACCTCTGATAAGCACTTCTTTATTCTTTCCTCGAAATCTCCTCTGTACTTAGCGCCAGCAACCATTCCAGAAATGTCAAGAGCTACAACTCTTTTATTTTTCAACATTTCAGGCACATCATCAGCTACTATTTTCTCTGCCAATCCTTCTACAACTGCTGTTTTACCTACACCCGGTTCACCAATTAAACAAGGATTATTCTTTGTTCTTCTTGATAAGATTTGAATAACCCTATCTATTTCATTTTTTCTACCAATAACTGGATCTAATTTTCCTTCTCTGGCTTGTTTAGTTAAGTCAGAACCAAATTGATTTAAGGTTGGTGTAGAATTAAAACTTCCAGAATTTTTAGTGTCTGCACTTCTAGGAGAATTTGAATCAGTCTCATCTTCATTTAATACCTTTACAATTTCATTGTATAATTTACGAGGATCTATATTCAAATCCATCATAATTCTTACAGCAACACTATCTCCTTCACGCATTATCCCAATAAGCAAATGCTCTGTTCCTATAAATTCTGAACCTAATTTTCTAGCTTCCACAAAAGCATTTTCAATTATTCTCTTACTCCTTGGAGTAAAACCTAAAGATTCGTTTTCATTTAAAGGTTCTCCGACTCCAATAAGCATTTCAATTTCTCTTAAAATATCTTCATCACTTATATTTTGATTTTGCAATACTTTACTTGCAACACCAGTACCTTCTTTGCATAAACCATATAGAATATGCTCGGTACCAATGTAATTATGTCCAAGCTCTAATGCAATTTCATTTGCTAATTCTAAAGCTTTTTCAGCTCTAGCAGTAAATTTATACATCATAATTTTCACACTCCTTGTCGTTTTGGGGACAGTCCCTAAAACGACAAAGTTGTCGTTTCTGGGACAGGCCTTAAGACTTATAATTTTTTATTTGTTTCTTGTAAATTACTCTCTTACAAGCTGTTTAACTAGTTCAGCTCTTTTTATTTCTCTTTCGTAGCCGTCAAATGTCTTCCCAAAATATTTTTGCAAATTTCCGGCTTTTGTATATAGTTCTAGTTTTTTCATTTTACCATCATCAATTTCTTTTATAATTCCTAAATCAACTCCTAATTTTACATCTGATAAAAGTTTTTTAGTTTCATCTGACGATAATTTGCTAGCATATGTTAGCAATCCATAAGCTCTATATACTTTATCTTCTAATTCTACTTGATTTTTCCCTAGAAATTTTCTTGCTGCTCTTTCTTGTTCGATAATTTTTTCTGTAATGCTTCTTACATTTGCCATTATTTCTTTTTCAGTTATTCCAAGTGTTTGATTGTTTGTTATTTGATATAAATCTCCCTGATTTTGTGTACCTTCTCCATAAACGCCTTTTACACTCATACCAAAATTATTTACAATTCTCAAAACTTTTGATAAATTGCCTGTAACTGATAATGCTGGTAAATGAACTATTACAGAAGCTTTCATTCCTGTTCCAATATTTATTGGAGAAGTAGCTAAATATCCAAATTTTTCGCTATATGCATAATTTAAAGCTTCTCCAAGTTTCTCGTCTATTTCAATAATTAGATTAGTTAAATTTTCTAATTCTTCACCACTACTAAATACTTGTATCTTAATATGATCATCCTCATTAAGCATTATACAAATATTTTCTTCTGGGTTAATTATAAATGCTTTTTCAATAGAATTGTTCATCACAAATTCTGGGCTTAGTAAATGTTTCTCCACTAAACTTAGTTTTGTAACATCATCTATGTCATCTAATTTAATAACTTGAAGCCCATAGCCTAAGCTCGGTACAATTTCTTTTACCTTTTCCAAAATTTGCTTTTGTTCTTCTTTAGAACACTTATTTATATATTTAAAACCATTTAAATTTCTTACGAGTCTCACTCTTGAGCTAACTACAACATCTGAAGCTTTTCCATTTTGTAAATACCAATTTGCCATTCTGCTTTCCTCCTATTCTTCTTTTTTATCTTTATCGTCATTATCCCTTTTAGCCTTTTTTGTTTTTTTAATTTCTTCTTCTTTAATTTGATCACGTATTTTTGCTGCATCTTCATATCTTTCATCTTTTATAGCTTTTTGTAAATCTTTTTGCAATTTTTCTAGTTTATTTTCTTTCTTTTCCTCTTTTACTGTTTTTGCAGCATTTTCTACATTGTTATCATCAGCTATAGGATTTAATTTTCTGTAGCCTCTTCCAATATGTCTAGTTGCCCCTTGCAAGTTTTTAAGAATAGGTGAAATTCTATCTTCAAATAAATCATAACAATTGCTACATCCAAATTCTCCACTATTTATGAAATCATCAAATGTAGTTCCACAGGTTTTACATTGTAGAGCTTGTGTAGTCATGAAATTAGGCAATAGGCTATCATTATAATCACTAAAGAAATCTCCTAAAAAGTTAGAAAAACTAATTGGCATATTGAAATTAATATCTTTTAGTCCTAACTCTGTAGCACAATTATCGCATAGATTCATCTCCTTCTTTACACCATTTATAACTTGAGTATATCTAAATGTAACCTCATTTTTTCCACAATTTTGACACATCATAATAAAAACCTCCTTTAATCCTCTACTAAATTAATTAGCATATTTTTAAATATTTTTGCTCTTAATTCATCTCTTATGTTTTGTGGCACGGTAAGTACATTGTCACTAGTAGCGACTTTTAGCAATTTAGCTTCTTTTTCTGTAACAACATTATATGATAGAAAATTACTTAAAAATATATCTACCTCTTGTGAGGTTAGTTTATCCCCAACACTTGAAATAGTATGCATTAAGTAATTACTTTTTGTTGTATTAATTTTACGTATACTTATATGACCGCCACCGCCTCTTTTACTCTCAACATAATAGCCTTGTGATGGCTTAAACCTTGTCTGTATTACATAATTTATTTGTGATGGCACACAATTAAAATGCTCTGCCAAATCATTTCTTTGTATTTCTATATAGTCATCATCATCAAATAGTTCTTTTATAAATTCTTCTATCATATCAGACATTCTCATCAGATCACTTCCTTTTGTTCTTGACTTTAACTTTCCTTGACCTACAATATATATTATACTCGCTTTTTAAAAAATGTCAACAGTTTTTTGAAATTTTTTGGTAATTGGGGACAGGTGTTTTTGTGACAAAATTGGTAAAAGGGGACAGGTGTCTTAAAATTAAAACATCTGTCCCACTTGATTACTTCGTCATATTATCTATCTCCTTTGCTCTTTTTTTCTGTTTTTCTGGTGGTAGCCATGAAAAATATGATGATATAAATTCGCCATATTTAGTAACATCTTCTACATGCTCGCTTTTATTTATATTATCATTATTCTTATTTGATCCTACATTATCGCTCTCAATTTCATTTTGCTCTATTTCATTATATTGTTTTTTATTTTTATCCATCTGCTCATCAATCCTTTCAATAAAAAATACACATACTATTACTTATATGATATAAGTATCTGTTATAGTCTGTGCATTTTTATTAATTTATATTCTTTAATTTACTCTATTCTTTTAATTAATTTCCTGCCATTTTTTCTATCTTCTATTCAAGGCCTGTCCAAAAAACGAACAACTATGTGGTTTTAACGCCTGTCCCCAAAAACGACATTTCGATTGCTTCTGCGACTCCATCTTCGTTATTGTCGTGGA
The DNA here is from genome assembly GCA_944392505.1 of uncultured Clostridia bacterium. Classification (GTDB taxonomy): domain Bacteria; phylum Bacillota; class Clostridia; order TANB77; family CAG-508; genus CALXVA01. Next base: position 39,508 of record CALXWU010000005.1, read on the forward strand.
CAACTTTATCTGCTATTTCTTTTATTTTAGGATCGCTGTTTCCCATTGCCACTCCCATTCCTGCATTTTCTATCATTAGTTTATCATTTACATTATCTCCAATCGCCATGACATTGTCTATACCAATTCCAAGTTCTTCTATAAGCCATTTGATAGCATACCATTTGTCCACACCATCATTAGTAATTTCTGTATAAAAATATTCAAGTGATACCTCTTCTGTCCCTGCCTTTATTATTTTTCTAGACATGTGTGCTACATCTAATACATCTATATTCCTTATTTCTCTTAATTTTCTAATGATACTATTAAAAATGATATTGTTTTTGTCACTTATTGTGAATTTTAAAATATTTTCATTTTCTAAATTTCTAACATATTCATATATATTATCAACTAAATTTATTTTTGTTTTTTTACTTTCCGGTTTATTGGCATTTTCTTGGTGGTAGAATAACACGTTATTTTCTAGTGTTTTAGCAATTACCATATTTTCTGTGTAAACATTATAATATATACTATTTTGTTCACATATTTCGATAATTTGAAGTGCTTTCTTTTTATCTATAAATTTGTCGTATATTATTTCTTCTTTTTGTAAATCATAAATTAAAGAGCCATTACCACATATAATATAATGGCTGTCGCCTAATTCATTAGCAAGATTTTTTACTGAATTTAGAGATCTACCTGAAGCTAAAACAATTTCTATTCCTGCTTCCTGTGCTTTTTTTAAAATTTCTTTATTCTTATCAGATATTTTTCCATAAGAATTAAGTAAAGTTCCATCTAAATCTATAGATATTAATTTGTACATATTTTCTCCTATTCCATAATGATAATTTTATTATTTCTTTTTATTCAAACATTATACCTTTTATTTCTACTTAATATATTAATTTTTAACAAGATTATATCATTTAAATTTTTTATTACAATATTTTATCAAAAATTTCCAGTTTATTTTAAGAATATCTGTGCATCATATGTAATGAAAAAGTATTAAACCTTTTTCAAAAGTACAAAATATATTATCACATTCTAGGAGGTGAATGATAATGGCATATTCAAACAGCAATACTAAAGTTGTTCCAGAAGCTAGAGAAG
>CALXWU010000006.1 GCA_944392505.1 uncultured Clostridia bacterium
TCATCATACAATACAATTTCAAATTATGTAGATGCACTTATAGATAGCTATTTAATATTTAAAGCTAATAGATATGATATAAAAGGAAAAGAATATTTAAAAACACAAGAAAAATACTATGCAGTAGATATAGGACTTAGATATTATATGTTAGGTCAAGGTTCTGGTAGAGATATGGAACATATATTAGAAAATGTTGTGTATCTTGAATTGTTAAGACGAGGATATGAAGTATATATAGGAAAATATGACGAATTAGAAGTCGATTTTGTTGCTAAAAAGCCTGAAAATACAGTTTATTACCAAGTTGCATTGACAACAAGATCAGAGAGGGAAGAAGAAAATAAAATTTTAGATAGAGAACTAACACCTTTAAAGAAAATCAATGATAATTATCCTAAATATATTTTGACATTAGATGATGATTTGGATGCCGACTTTGATGGAATAAAAAAGATAAATGTATTAGATTGGTTATTAAAGGAGAAATAATATGGATGAATATATAGATTTTTTACAAGATGATAAGGATTGCTTAGATAGAATTAATAATTTTGAAAAGTATAACTATGCTGAATCTGAGATATGGGCATTTAATAAGTATACTGATTGGGTAAATAAGAATCCGAAATGTGCTTTATGTTTAACAGGAAATATTAATATTCCTATCAACAACAAAGAAAAAGTATGGAATGCAATTAATAATCTAAGAACTACATTAGATAAAATTGCAATGATTAACAATATAAAAATATAATAGACTAAAGAAAAGCAAAATAATAAGTAATTGCATATTACAGAATTATTTTGCTTTTATTATATATCAATAAAAAATAAGTAAATGGATAATAGTTATAAAGACTATCATATTAAATTTGGAGGGAAAAATGGAACAATTTAAAATATTAAAAGATATAATAATTCCAATAGTATCTGCTATAATTGGAGGTTTATTTACTTTTTTAGGTGTATTCATAACAATAAAACATGAAAAAAAGAAAGAAAAGGAAGAAGAGAGATTAGCTAATAAACCACTATTTTATAGGTTAGATTTAAGGCAAGAGTATGATTATAATAAAGCAGTAGATTTTTGCTTAGGGGTAGGCAACTTTGACGATAAAGCAGGACAGATATTTGGGGTAATAAAAAATACGGACAATGCAATTTTAATTATCGAAGGCGTTTCCGTTAATAACAAATTGTATAAATCACTATATGGAAATGTTATTGATAAAAATCAAATAGTTAACGTATATGTAAATGTTTCAAAAAAACTTGATGAAAGTGATGAAATCATATTTATAATAAAAGATATTATGGAAAATGAATATAAATATAAAGTAGAAGTACAATATAAAGATAGTGAATATAGCGAAATGATTGGATTTAAAGAAATAAAAAATATAAAATGTTAATCGAAATCTTTTGTGAATTTAATGAAAAATAATATTTAGGGTATTTCAAAAGAAGATGACATAGAAAAAATAAATGCTATTTGAAACTTACATAATTTATAAATATCGTAAAAATATTTTAGAAAAATATGGTGAAAAAAGTATTATTATGATATAGTAATAATAAATATGAAAATTTTATGTAGTAGTTATGAGAGTTAAGAAAAAATATTCATTGTTGAAAATACTGTTATTTATAATAATTTTATTAAGTAAATATAAAAACTACTAGAAACAGGATTAAAAAAATTGTAATTTTTAAATGTATGTTTACAAAATAATTATATTAAAGGATATAGTAGAAAAATAATTTAAAGGAGAAAAATATGATAGAGACGCCGTCACCTCTTAGATATCCAGGAGGAAAAACAATATTATATGATAAAATAAAAGAAATACTAGCAGAAAATAATTTATTAAATTGTACTTATATGGAGCCTTTTTCTGGGGGTGCTGGATTAGCTTTAAAGCTATTAATGAATAATGATGTTAGTCGAATTGTAATAAATGATTTTGATTATGCAATTTATGCTTTTTGGCATAATGTATTGTATGATACAAATAGATTTTGTAACGACATAGAATGTATAACAGTAGACTTAAAAGAATGGGAAAAGCAAAAAGAAATTTATAATAATCAAAATAATTATTCAATGTATGAAATTGGATTGGCCACATTTTTTTTAAACAGAACAAATAGGTCTGGCATAATAAAAGGAGGACCAATTGGAGGAAGAAAACAAGAAGGCAAATATAAAATAAATTGTAGATTTAATAAGAAAATATTAATAGAAAAAATAAAGAAAATAGCAAGTTATAGGAACAGAATAAAATTATTCAAATATGATGTAAATGATTTTATAAAAAGAGTAATTATGAGGCAAAAAGATGAGAATTTTTTCGTTTATTTTGATCCACCTTATATAAAAAAAGGTCCGGAATTATATAAAAATCATTTTAACTTGGAAGAACATAAATATTTGTCGATAAATATCAAAGAAAAGTTATATGGCAAAAACTGGATAGTTACATATGATAAAAACCAATTAGTACAAAAATTATATGAAAATTTTTGTATAGTTGAATTTGATTTAAAGTATTCAGCAGGAAAAAATAAAAAAGGAAATGAACTAATGATTTTAAGTAATAATTTAACAATAGCTAATAAAAATAATTTATAACATTTTGGAGGATAGAATTGATAGAAAGTATAAAATTTAAGCATTATAGGAAGTTAAAAGAAATAGAATTGCATTTTATTAAAGGTATTAATATAATTTCTGGAACTAATGGAACATGTAAAACTTCAGTTTTACATATTATTAGTAATTCATTTAAAGAACCTACTAAAAATGAAAGTATGAAGGTTATTAGAGTTTTAAATAATAGTACCAACCCTAAAATTGAAACTTTGACGAAAGGAGATAAAAAATACGTTGACCCTGCAATAGGAACAACAGGGACACTATATAAAGCTAGATATTATAATAATGATATATTAGAATTTAGAAGAAAAAATGATAAAGAACTTGAAAAAACTAAAAAAAGATTTAGAATTATACCAAAATATTCAAAAGGAAAAAAAGAATCATTACCCGAAATGCCAGTAATCTATATGGGACTGACTAGATTAATGGCTTCTGGAGAAATAGATGAAAATGATTTTAAAAAGAAAAAAGATAGTTTACCAGTAGAACTTCAAGAGGAAATAGCAAAAATATATCAAGATTTAACTGGACAAATTATTGATATTAGTACATATAAGGTAATGCAATTTAATGAAATGAAAACAAGGGCAGAATTTCAAACTGATTGTGATGGAATTGATTCAAATACTATTTCAGATGGACAAGACAATTTACATATGATTTTAACAGCATTAGTTTCATTGAAATACTATTATATGAAAGAAAACAAAGAAAGTATTTTATTAATAGATGAGGTCGATGCTACATTACATCCTGATTTACAATTAAAATTATTGAAAATAATGAAAAAATATAGTGATGAATGTAAAATACAAATTATTTGTACAACACATAGTCTTGATTTATTAGAAGAAGGTTTAAAAAGAGATTATTATAATGTGATTTATATTGATGATGATATTGAAAAAGTAAAGGTATTAAATGATGATAGATTGGATATATATAATATAAAGAGTAGACTATATGAAAAATCAATGGAGGATATTATGAAAGATAAGTATATTCCAATTTATACAGAAGATAAGGAAGCCAGAATTTTTTTAGAAATGATATTAAATTATTTTGCTGATACATTTGAAGAATTTGCAAGAATTAGAAATTATTTTTATTTAGCAGATTCTTATATTGGATGTGATAATATGAAAAAATTATTTAAGGATAAAATATGTGGTAGGCAATTTAAGAATTGCATTGGAGTACTAGATGGAGATGTTTCTTTAGATGAAAAGAGTTTAGCAAATAATTTAATGAAACTTCCAGGAAACGATTCTATAGAAAGTTTGGTGTTTAAATATTCAAAAGAATTATTTGATAAAAACATATCGGAATTTTGGGATAGTGAATCTGTTTTGGATACGGCTATAAATAGAAAATATTATAGAGATAACATTTTAAAGGAAATTAATGAAATACCAATTAAAATTGCAGAAAATTCAGAATGTAAAGAAAGAGAACTAAATAAAAAATGTTTTAACAAAGAAAATAACAAAACTTTTTTTGAATTAGTGTTAAAATATTGGATTAAATCACAAGATAATAAAAGTGAATTAGAATATTTCTATAATGGAATTACAACATTATATGAGAAAACAGCTGAATTAAATGGAATAAACAGAAAATTGTTGAAAAGACAATAACATATAATAAAAAGTCCGGTTTTTCCGGACTTTTTATTATATGTTATTTAATACATACACCAATTAACTCAACTCCATCACAAAATCCATTTCTATAGTACTTCTCATTCCAATAACAAAGATAATCCATAAAATTCTCATCAAGCTTATCTAATTGCTTTTTTACAAATTTTTGATTCTGCTTAGGAACATTCTTTAAAATACTTTCACAAATTTCATCAAAATAAATATGATGTTTTTTATCTTCTTCGGTAAGTCTACCAAAAATTGTTTCTTCTCTAAAACTCAACCAATCTCTTAAAATATCATCATTAACTTCTCTAAAATTACTCATTAATATTTAACCTCCGTTTTTATAAATTTTAAAATTCTACACATCAAAACATCAAAAAACTTACAATAACCAACTAAAGAATATATTGAAATTTCATATATTTGATGCCTCAAAAAATTGGGGACAAATTGGGGACAATCATTGCAAAAAAGTACATATTTTAACGATTTCCATAATCTCACCAATTTGCCATAACCCTATTAAAACCAATAAAAACTCAAGTTAACAAAATTTCTCAAAAATCACAATTAAATGCTCATAACCCGAAGGTGGTAATTTCAAGTCTCTCCCCTGCCACCATAAATGTCATTAGAATTACAAGATAATCTTGCATATATTATCTCATTCCTCCTATATTCTTTTAGAAACAATTATATCTCTAATAACATAACTATTCTTCTCGTAGAAATTTAACCCTTTAACATTCGGGCCAAAAACTTCTATATTAATTCTTTTACAATTAATACTTTTAAAATATTCTTCCATTTTTTCTAGCAAAGATTTACCAATTCCATTTCCACGAATATTGTTTTTAACAATCAACTCAAGTATTGAACCAGTCTTGGCACAGTCATTTGTTATCTTGTCAATTTCATCTTTTTCTTCCACTATTCCTATAACTAGTCCAATAACTATGTTATTTTCTAATGATAAATAAATCTTTCCATTTTGTTTTCTTACTTTGTTCATATCCATTTTGAAAATATTTTCCCTATATTTAGGAAGCATTACTTGTGTATGCCAATCATCAATATCAATTAGATAGTTTTGTAATTCTACAAGTAAGTCTTTAATTTGCTCGTCGTATTTGGAATCATATTCTATAATCACAATAATCCTCCTATTTTTATGTTTTTAATTATAATTGATTCTTCATGTTCTCCTATTAACTCGATTGATACTTCATCTACTTTTGTATCAAATTCATATTCAAATGAATCAACTTTTTTAATATCATTGCACCTTCCAATTGTAATGTGTGGAATATACTTGATAGATTTATTGAAATGATTAGGTATTATTTGTTTGTATATTTCATCGTGTAATTGTATAAGTCGTTGTTTTCCTTTATTTATATTCATAAATACCTCCAATTTTCAAGGATTATCTGATCCCTTTTTTTATCAATTTCTGTCCTGCTTGAGTTAAAATTAATTCCATCTAAATGTATGGCTGGTATATTTAATTCTTTATTAACTTGTAACATATTTACATGGTAATACCATAATATTTTATATGTGTCAAGACATGCGCTTAATAATTAAATTGAAGCTTCAATTAGTGCGGTGCAGAGATAAAAGCAAATTATTTATCTTATTACAGAAATAATTTGCTTTTTAAACAATTTATCAAGTATCCAACCTGATTTTTTGCCCCTTACCTAGTAATCTTTTTTGAACAGGTTGCTACAAATTTTTCACACTTGGTCCATATATTAAGTTCCCCTTATAATCATATCTTGAGCCATGACATGGACAATCCCATGTTTTGTCCAAGTTATTCCAGGAAAGCTCACATCCTAAATGTTTGCAAACAGGATCTACTTTATAGATCTCTCCCTCCTTATCTTTATATATACCTATTTTTTGTCCATTAACTTCAACTATCTTTCCTTCCCCCTCTTGTATTTGATTTGCTGCTTCTTGTGGTATTTCTAGTTTTTTTATTACTAAAGAATTTACACTTTCCTTAACCATATTTGTAACTTCTTTTATGTTTTTTATTGGTTCTAATCTTGTTGCTTTAAAAACTTCTTCATATTCATTTTTCTCCCCTAATATCTTGTCTGTTATAATTCTTGCCGCTATGTTCGAGCTTGTTATACCCCACTTATTAAAGCCTGTTGCCACATAACAATTCTCCCATAATTTTGACAATTCTCCTATATATGGTATTTTATCTAATGTTATACAATCTTCTGTATTCCAATGATATTTTATCTTTCCTTTTGGATAGATATTTCTTGCCACTTCTTCTAAGTATTTGTATGAATTACTTAAATCTATCTGTGCTCCTGTCTTATGATCAAATCCAGCTACAATAAGCAAATATTCGTCTCCATATTTTGCCGTTCTTAAAGATATTGTTGGCTCTCCCGAGTTTATATACATACCTTCAAATAGTCTTTCTTTTGTTTGCATTCCTATTGCATAACTTGTGGATTGATACATTTTAACAAAATAAAAACCTGGAATATTTACTATAGGATATTTTGTTGCAATAATTAAATATTTAGCTTTTATTTTATACCCATTTTCAAGTGTTATAATATAATATTCGTCTTCATCTTCTGTCTCTACATCTATTGCTTTTGTATGTTCATAGATTTTTATTCCCGAATCGCTACATATTTTAGCTAAAGCATTTGCATATTTGTACGGATTAAATTGTGCCTGATGTTCAAACCTAATTGCTAATAGTGCTTTTATAGGAAGGAGATTTTTCATTCTTTCTTGAACTCCATTAGCTTCAAGGTTTATATTTTCTCTTACAATATTATCCACATCTATTTTTAGTTTTTGTGCATTGTTTTCCACACTTTCCACATATTCATCACAATGCAATCTATTTAATTCTATATCAGGTGAATGCACTAATTCTGCTTTTCCTCCAAAATTATTTACCGCTTCTACCTCAGCTTTTATTTTTTGAACCTCTTGCACACTTTGCGTATATACGTATGCAGGCTGGTATTCAAAATCACAATCAATATTTTCTTTGTCAATAATATCTTTTATTTCTCTTATTGCTTCTTCATTAGCCTCATAATACTTTCTTGCAAAATCTTTTCCTTTAGAATCTGTCAAATATTTGTAAATAAGTCCGTGTTGGCTTGTAATTTTTGCAGTACTATTTCCACTAGTTTGTCTACAAATTTCACCTTTTTCAAGCAAAACTGTTCTTATCTTGTACTTACTTAAATAATATGCAGTCGAAAGACCTGTAAGTCCACCGCCAATTATGCATATATCTGTTTTAATGTTTTGTTCTAATTTGTCAAATCTTTTTTTCTCTTCCTCACTTAAACTGTTTATCCAATAAGATTTCATTTAATCACTCCTCCTGATAAATGGGGACAGGTGTTTTTGTGACATTTTGGGTAATTTACACCTGTCCCTAATTATCGAAAATGTCACAAAAACACCTGTCCCCATTTACCCAAAATTAAAAACCTAATTATAGTATTACCCATAATTAGGTTTTTAAACCTTCTTGTTTGAAATTATATTGGAAAAAGTTATCCACATCTTTAAATGGCATTAAGAGCTGGTTTGCCAAAAGTTATCCACAAAATTGCCAGAAATGTGAATAAAATGTGGATAGTTATGTGGATAACTATATATTTACATTTCATACTTTAATGGAGGTGCATTCGTTACTTGCACCCCCACTTCATTTTTTATACTCTAATATATCTCCTGGCTGGCAATCTAAGGCTTTACATATTGCTTCTAATGTGGAAAATCTTATTGCTTTTCCTTTTCCTGTTTTTAAGATTGATAAATTTGCCATGGTTATTCCTATCTTCTCTGAGAGTTCAGAAGAAGATATTTTCCTTTTTGCCATCATTACATCTAAATTTACTATAATTGGCATCTTCTTCCCTCCCTTATATTGTTAATTCATTTTCTTCTTTATAGTCAATGGCTTTTCTTAGTAGTTCTGATAAAATATATCCTCCAAGCCATACTATTATAAAGACTGCGATTAAAATTATCTCAAAAATTGATACTATAAAAAACATTCCTATTATATACTCTATTGATATTATTAAAGAACAAATTGAAATTACTTTAAGATGCTTTACATTTTCCATTGTAAATGGATTATCTTGTTTTAGAGTATTAAATATTTTTATAAATTTGAAAACTATTATTAACGCTGGTATCCCTGATACATATAATATTACTAAAGCCGGGATATAATCTAAAACCGGATTAAATAATTCCACATATTTGCTTAACAAAAATGGTAAGGTAATATATATGATGATTCCTATTACAAATATTATTTTTAAACATATCTCTATAAAATTTGATAAACTGTTTTTTCCTGTTACTTTCATTTTCCTTTTGAGCCAACATTTATTTCTACTTTTAAACCTTGGATGAAGCAAGGTTTAAAGGCTCAACTCCTTTCATAATATATTTATCTTCTATTCTCACCTTTCGTATTCATCATTATTCATAAAGATTTCTCGACTACATTTTCTGTATGCTTTCTCTTGAATAATTGCCATATTGTTTTTTGAATTAATTTTAATTCCATCTATTGCAACATCTCTATAGTCCTTCACATATGCAAAAGCATAATAGTCGTTAAAAATATTTCGATTATTAGTGTCTAACTGTGTAATTCTTACTCTCCCTATGTCTTGTACATTTTGGTCTGGATCAATAATTACCCAGCTCGAATTCTCATGAACATCTTTTATATATGACGCTGCAAAAAAGTGTCCCTTTGTTGCAGCTTTACTTTCCCCTTTGCTCAACCCCTCTGCCCATTTCTTACTGAATGTTATAATCTGCATAGTTGGTATTCCCTTACTTCTGGCCAAGGCAGTATATAAAGTAGCACTATCACAACAGCCTGTTCTTTCTCCAGAAAGCATAATTTCCTCTGCTGTTCTCTTGAATTTTCTTTCATCTTTAGGATTATTAAGTCTTTTTGTATTGGTATTTAGCCACACAATCAGTTTTCTAATAATTATTCCTTCTGTATCTCCTTCAATTTTATCTGATACCTTTTTTAAGTTATCTGTAATTTGTGTCATAGTTCCGCTCTCTAAATATTTACTTATATTATCAAACTCAGGTGGTACTATTAGTCCATTTCTATCCATTTTATCCCTCATTCTTCATAATAATTTTTTAATTCCTGCTTTACAATAAACCTATTAATATTAAAGTTCTTGAAATTAATATCTTCTACCTCTTCCTTCACATCTGACAAATAGTCGCTTACGTCGTCTCTTATTTCTAAATCTTCTACCTTTAGTTTGTCTATATCTTCCAATCTTTTAATTTGTAAGGCTGCATCTACTCCAAGTGTTTGTAGATAATAAATATCAATTTCGTAAGTTCCTGAAGTATCCTCAAAATATCTGTCTATATTTTTCTTAGCAATAAGATTGTCTATGTTGATGTAGTTAACTACAATATACATTATTATTATAATGATAAAATACGTTTTTGGCAAGTTTATTTTCATGTCTAAAATATACATAACAGTTGGAATTATTAACATAACTTCTGTTATTAATACAAAATATACCATTAATCTTAAGAATGTATATCCATATTCTTGTTCATATAAATACATTCTATAGAATGATGAGAACAATATAATTAAAGTAAATACTGCTAAACATAAATTCATTATTTTTGTGTAATTTAATTTCTTGCTTTCTTCTCCTCTTCTGCTTGTAATCAAGATTATAACTAAGTTGATTAAAGATACTGCCATTAATTGAAAGAAACCTTGTCTTGCATAACTAGCATAATCAAAATTTTCCATATTACCAGTTTTCATAAATAGTACCGAAATTTGTATATAGCAGAAAACAATATACACTAAATTTAATATGGTTAATATTGTGTTTCCAATGGTTCTATCAATTGGTTTTTTATCTTTCTTTACTTCATCATCTACACAGAAGTCTCCATGAAGTATGTTATAGAAAATTGCTATTAAATATATTGACATTACTATTATTATAATTATTCTGAAAAATAAATTAACATATGTCGCACTATTAAATATATCTGCACTAAAAATTGTGCTTATTACATTTTTTACTTGATCTCCAAAAATACTATCTGCTGATGTTAATAGCCCTAACACCACACACAAAATTGGAATTGCAATTAAAATTCCTAATACAATTTTCTTAATTTTTTCGTTCTTTTCTTCTGATACTTTTTTCTTTTTAAATACCCCAGAAATTGTCTCTACAATACTTCCAACCGCTTCTTCTAAAAATTCCACAGGTCCTAAAATTAGGAATAAAAATTTCCATATAGTTTGACTAATTGATATTTTTTCAAATACCAGAAGCACCACCATAATTGTAAATAAAATAATTAATGCTACTATATTTGCTACATAAAAAAATGAATTATTAAATATAAAATATGTAGCTGAAATTAAAAGTATTGGTATTGTTAAAATTAGAGCTTTCTTGTTTTTTATTTTGTCATTTTTTTGCATTATATAGATTATTAAAAATCCTAAAGCAATACAAAATAGGAATATTGATATTCCAAACTTCTCTCCATAAAATAAAATAGAGTGTAATATTGCAAGCAAAAAGCTTCCTATCACGGCTATTTTCATATAATAAACCTTCCCTTCTTTTTTATTATGCAATAATAATACACTCTATTTTATTTTTCGTCAATACTTTTTTATTGTTTTTCAATATTTTTTTATTAAGTTAAAATAAACTCGTCAGAAATTTATTATAATTTTATTAATCTTTTTAATATTTTTTCTTTTGGAGTAAATACCATATACTTTATAAAATATTTTTGTAATGGATTAAAAAATACCTCTAATAATAGAATTTCTTTTATCTTAAATTTAACGCCTTTCTTTTCAAGGTAATCACATGTGAATAATTTGCAGGATATGCATTTTGCACCACAGGTATAGTCTTCTTTTAAATATTCGCAGGGTGTAAAGTTATTTGGAATTATTGGCCCTAATAACTTGTTTTTATAATGGTGGCAACAACCTATATTAGAATTAGTATTTCTTTTTTCACCGCATTTATTGTTTTTAAAATCGCAAAGATTCTTCCCATAAAAAAAACTATCTAAGTAATCACATACTGTATCATAAATGTAATTATATCGTTCATATCTGGTTTTAAAAAGAATAGCGTTTATAGCTAAAATAAAATCGTTATGATCTCTATTATCTATATCATAGTTTTTCAGATAACCCAATAAAATCTTATCATCTTCTTTTATCCCTAGCATAATATTTCTTTTTTCAATTTTATTTTTTATATACAATAATTTTCTTAATTCTTTTTTATATAGTTCTTTTTTTAACTTATTAAAATCGAATATTATTAAAAAATTTTTTTCTTTTATTATTTTATTTACTTTCAAATCCATAATATCATATGTATTTATAGATATATCATTTTTATCGCCGAATATTTTTAGAACATAATTATTACTTAATTCAATATTTGTTTTCATATCTTCTTCTTTTCAAATTTATTATATCAACAATTGTGATACACTTAAACGTTAACACAACTTAACCTATATGTCAATATATAGTATAGATTAACTAAATAAGTGTGCCTTGTTTTTATGCGTTACATTTTCCTACTTTCTTTTTAAGACCGCTTCCACCTCTATTTCTCTATAATTTCTTTGTACTCGTAAAACCACAGTATCCCCCGGTTTTTTGGTATAAATATAACACCTTAAATCACACATTCTTCCTAATTTATGGTCATCTATGGAAAGTAAAATGTCTCCCTCTTTTATTCCTGCACTTTCTGCTGCTGAATTTGTATTTACTCTAGCTACATAAATTCCTTCATTAAATCTTAAATTTTGATCAATATATCCCAATACATTTTTATCAAAGGCAAATATTCCTAAACTTGCCTCCTCAAATTTTCCGCTTGTATTAAAACTTGCAATTACAGATTTTACAGTATTTATAGGAATAGCGAAACTAATTCCTTCTGCTGAAGTTATTTTTACACCATTTATTCCTATTACTTGTCCATCTATATTTATCAACGGTCCTCCGCTATTTCCCGGATTTATTGTTGCATCTGTCTGTATTAAATCTTCCATATATGTTTCTTGTTCGTTTTCTTCAAATTTAATGGTTCTATTTATCGCACTTACAATTCCGGAGGTAACACTTCTTTGAAATTCAAATCCTATCGGATTTCCTATTGCATATACAGTTTCTCCTACTTGTATTGCATCTGAATCTCCTAAAGTTGCTACTGGTAGATGCTTTTGATTAATCTTTACGATCGACATATCTATATCAGTATTTGACCATACTACTGTTCCATCATATGTTTTACCATCTACTAAGGTAACATAGCATTTGCTATACCTTTCTCCACTTACATGTGCATTGGTAAGAATATATCCATCTTTTCCCACAATTAACCCTGTTCCAAGACCTAAATTTGTAATATTTTCACTTGAAAATATGCTGTTCCCTGAATTTTTTACTTTAGAAATTCCTACAACTGTTGAATTTATATCAGCAATCATTTCTGTTACAGTTTTATCATTTTCTTTTACTTCTTCTACAGTTTGCAAGGTTCTTTCTATTGTAACCTTTTGTTCACTTAAATTTGTATCTGTAATTTGAGTCTTTTGATATAGTATGTAGGATAAAATTAAAATCAAAAAAACTAAAAGGATTATTAATACCTTTATTAATTCTCCCTTTAGTTTTTTATTTTTATCTTGTTTATAGTAATCCTTCATTTAATTTCCTCCACAAAATACATTTATTTGTATTTTGACCAGAAATGATTAGCTTTAAACAAGTTTACTTTAATTTCCTATATGTTTCTATTCAAATTTAGTATGTCTGTCCCCTGGTTCCAAATTTGGAACAAAATGTGTATCCCCTGGTTTCACACATTTTCTAATTTCTTAATTTCCACATATCTTTTTACTTTTTGTGTTGTTGTTTTTTCCATTGGTTCATTTGTAATGATTATTTCTTTTATATGTTTATATGTTGGTAGATCTTTGTTTATCTCTTTAATATCTTGCCAAATTAGCTCTTTGTATTCATCAACAGTTTTATCTCCAAAATGCTCCTTAATATTGTCCTCATTATACACAATTTTTGCACATAGCAAGGTATCTGTTTTTGATTTGTCTCTTGAATATACTAAGCTTTCGTCTACATATGGAAGTTTATTAATTAAAAATTCTAGTTCTTGTGGATAAATGTTTTTACCATTTCTTAATACTATAATGTCACTCTTTCTTCCTGTAACAAATATATATCCATCTGAATCTATGTATCCATAATCACCTGTGTGAAGCCATCCATCTTCAAGTGCTTTTTTGGTTGCTGCTTCATTTTCATAATATCCCAGCATTATATTTGGACCTTTTCCTAGAATTTCACCAACACCATCTTTATCTGGATGGTCTATTTTTATTTCCACATTTTTTAGTGGAATTCCTATTGAGCCAGCTCTTTTTCTGTCAGATGCTTCTGCTGTTAAAACAGGTGAGCTTTCTGTTAGTCCATATCCTTGTATTAGTTCTATCCCTAAATCATTATACCATTCTATTGTTGCTTTATCCATCGGTGCCGCTCCATAAAGCACTACTCTTAAATATTCGTCAAATTGTTTTAATACTGGTTTAAATAGTTTTTTTCTTACATCTATTTTACATTTTAGTAATCCGTGAGAAAGTTTTGTCATTTTGTCTATTAAACCTTTTTTTCCACTATCACTAATTGCTTTTTGGATTTTTTTAGCCATGGTTTCTAGTACTAAGGGTACTGCAACAAATATAGTTACCTTAAATTCTTTTAAATTATCTGCTATATATCTTAAACCTTCGCAGAAGGCTATTGTAGCACCGCAATAAGTTCCATAAATAATCGTTATACTACATTCAAAGGTATGATGAATTGGTAGAAATGATAGCAATGTATCTTCTGGTGTCATCATAAAATTGTATTGATAAGCAGAAACATTTTTGCAAATATTTTCTTGTGATAGCATAACTGCCTTTGGTTCACTTGTAGTTCCTGAGGTAAATAACATAATATACATTTCATTTTCTTTTAATTTTACATCATCATATTTTGCTTTTCCTGCTTTTATTATATCCTCTCCATCTTGTAGCATTTTTTCAAATTTTAGAACCCCAGCTTTATCAATATTATCCATACAGATTTTATGATTAATATTGCAGCCTTGTGATATAGCTTCATTTACTGCATTTTCATATTTTTCATCATAAACAACAGTATCTACTTCACTTCTTTTTAAAAGCTTTTCTATTTCTTTATCTGTCAATGCTTTATCTAGCGGAACAATTATACTTCCAGCTGTTACTACTCCTAAATATGTTACCACCCATTCGTATCTGTTATTTCCTATTACTGCTACTCTTCTAGCGTCTGAAGCTAGTACTTTTTCTGCCGCTTTCTTTATATCACTTACGAATTGTGAATAAGAGATTTCTTTAATCTCTCCCTCCTTTTTATACTTGAAAGCAATATTATCTCCAAATTTTTCATATCTTTTTACTAGCTCTCTAAAATTACTTACTTCTTCATAATATTCTGGTTTCTTTCTCACTAGACCTCCTATCCTTTCTTATCTATATTAATTTCACCTACGTCTTAACACTAGTTCTTTAATTTTTCCATATAAATTTTTTGTAAGTTTAATTAACTGTTTTTTATATTTCTATGATGTTCTTGTAAACTTATGTTGTAAAATACTTCAAAAATTTCTAAATTTTGTCAATTTTCGTCTTGTCTTTTCCAGACATTGATAGTATAATTTATATATATAGTTTAATACAAGGGTGATTTTTTTATGAAAAAGTACAATTTAACAATTCCGCAAAATAATATCTGGCTAGTGGAAAATTTTTATGATGATAAATCTATTAATATTTTAGCAGGCACTTTCACTGTAAAAACAGGCTTCAACCCTGATCTTGCTAAAAAAACCATTAATAAATTTTTCGAATTAAATGATGCTACTAGATTAAAGTTTGTAAAAGAAGGTAGTACTTTATATCAATATGTAGAAGAATATAAACCTTTTGAGGTTATAGTAAAAGATATTTCTAAAATGACTGAGCAAGAGTCGATGAAATTAAAACAAGAGCTCATTGCCGAGCCACTTGACATCTCAAAAAATCCATTTAATTTTATTCTTTTGGATAGAAAAGATGGCTATGGCGAGTTCCTATTAAAATGTCATCACTTGGTTTCAGATGCTTGGTCTGTTTCTAAAATGGGAACAGCTTTACAAAACATCTACGAAAAGTTTTTAAATAATGACACTAATTTTGAAAAAGCACCTAGCTATATTGACTTTGTTGTTGATGAACAGAGTTACATTGGTAGCGATAAATATATTAAAGATGAAGCCTTCTGGAAAGAATATTTAAGTAATTTTTCTGAGCCTGTCGGTTTAAAGTCTAAAGAAAATTTAACAACTAATGCTCGAAGATTCCACAGAGTATTAGCTGGAACATTAACTCAAAAAATTTATGATTTTTGTAAGAATAACAGATTATCTCCATATTCTTTATTCTTGTCTGCAATAGCAATTTATATTCACAGAGTTACAGAAAGTAACGATATTATTATCGGTACTCCTGTTCTTAATCGCTCTAATTTTATTCAGAAACAAATTCAGGGCATGTTCGTTGCGACTGTCCCTGTCAGATTTAAATTTGATGGTGACATGAGCTTTATTAACTTCTGTAATAATGCTGTTTTAAACAGTATGCAAATATTTAAACATCAAAAATTCCCATACAATAAAATAATGAAAGAGACTTCAAAAGAGAATAATAATGAAAATTTATTCAATATTGCTTTCTCATACCAAAATGCAAGGGCTCAAATTAACTTAGAGAAGTATAATATTGATTGGATTTTTAGTGAAAAAATTCAAGATGAAGTAGAATTCCATTTATTAGATCTAAATGACAGCGGACATTTAGAATTTGATATAGATTATTTAACAGATATTTTTGAAGAAAAAGAAATCGAATTTATTTATAGTAGAATATTAAATATTATTATTCAAGGAATGGAGCAAAATCCAAGTATTTCACAAATAGATATTATTTCACCAGAGGAAAAAAATGCGATTTTAAGTATTAATAATACAGTACACCCATATGCCTCAGATAAATCTGTGATTGAATTATTTGAAGAAGTGGTTGCAAAACATCCTAATGATACTGCCCTTATTTTCGAAGATAAGAAAATGTCATATGCAGAATTAGATAGAAAATCAAAGGAAGTTGCTGCCTTCTTACAAGCACAAGGGATTAATTCCAAGGATAGAGTTGCTATTTGTATTGATAAATCCTTTAATTTGTTAATAGGAATTCTAGCGGTTCTAAAATGTGGGGCAACTTATGTTCCTTTAGATGCAAATTATACTGATGATAGAAAGTTATATATTTTAAAGGAATCAAATGCTAAATTAGCTTTAAGTGATGATAGTTTTAATTTGAATTTTAGAAGTATAAATATTAATAGCGTACTTGCTAATTATGAAAAAGATAGCACAGGTTCAGCCGATTTCAACCCATGCTCTACTTCTAGCACCTCTCCTGTTTGTGTACTATATACTTCAGGAACCACAGGTATGCCTAAAGGTGTGGAAATAATTAATAGAAACATTATAAAATTAGTTACTAATATAACATATATGGATTTTCCGGAAGATGCTAGAATTTTACAAGTTGCATCAACTGTATTTGACCTATCAATTTTTGAATTCTGGGCTTCACTATTAAATGGAAAAGCCTTATGCTTAATTACAAAAGATAATTTACTAAATTTCAAGTATTTAAAAAGTTACATTGATGAGAATAATATCAATATTATGTGTATTACATCAGTTTTATTCAATCAACTTGTTGCAAATCATATTAAGGTATTTGAAAATATGAAACAAATTTTAACTGGTGGAGATAAAATTTCCACTGAACATGTGAGAATTTTGAAAAATACATATCCTGATATTAAAATATATAACTCATACGGACCTACGGAATGTACTTCTTTCTGTACCATGTATGAAATTAAAGATTTTAATAGTAAATACATTCCTATTGGAAAGCCAATTTCAAACTCTGCTGGTTATGTATTAAACTCAAAAAATGAATTAATGCCCTTCTATTGTTCTGGAGAATTAGCAATTGGTGGAGATGGTGTTTCAAATGGATATATCAACAATCCAGAAAAAACAGCAGAAAAATTTATAGATAACCGCTTCAATAATGAGTTTATAGGTAAAAAGATATATAAAACAGGTGATTTGGTAAGACTTCACCCTGATGGAAATCTTGAATTTATTGGAAGAGTGGATAACCAAGTTAAGCTTCGTGGATATAGAATTGAATTAGATGAAATTAAGAGTATTGTTTTAAAATATCCAGGTATTGAAAACTGTGCAATTGTGATTAAAGAAGATGCTTTTAATAAAAGTAATAAACATATTTTGATATATTTTACTGCTAAAGAAAAGATTGATATTTCTTCTTTAAATAAGTACTTAAGCAAAAACTTACAAGCATATATGATGCCTTCTGGAATAATGCAATTAGAAAAAATGCCTATGAATTCTAATTACAAGGTAGACACCTCAAAACTTCCAGAGATTGCCTTAAATACTAAAAAGCATATCAAACCAGAAACTGATATAGAAATAGATTTATATGACTTTATCAAAAAACTATTGCATATAGAGAAATTTAGTATTGATGATAACTTATTCTCACTAGGTTTGGATTCACTTTTTGCTATAGAACTTGCTAATTACATTAGTGAAAAATATAAGGTAAATATTTCAACTAAATTAATTTTAGAGAATAACACTATATTGAATTTGGAAGAATACATTAACGAAGCAAATAGTACTAGTGATAATAAAGAAAACATTATTGAAACTAATATTACTCCTGGAGAAAAGAGTGTTTATTTAGAATGGCTCAAAGAGCCTTCAAACACGCTATATAATGCTCCTTTTGAATTAAAACTTGATAGAAATATTAATCTTGATTTATTAAAAGAAAGCATTTTAAAAACCATACATAATAATAAAAATATGTGTGCTATATATAGCATTAAAGATAATGAAATTACAAAATCCTTTGAAATGGATAAACCTTATGATATTAAAGTAGAAAACGTTTCAGATGAGGAATATTTGTTTATAAAAGAGGATTTTGCAAAACCCTTTAATTTGAATGAATTTCCTTTATTTAGAATAAACATTTATGTTACAGAAAAAAATGTTTATGTTTTGCTGGATATTCATCACATCATATTTGATGGTTCTTCATTTATAATCTTCATGAAGGAAGTAGCTGATAGATATAATGGAGCTAAAGTAGAAGAGAAATCTAATAGCGATATATATATGAGTGTTCCTACTGCTTTAATGGAAGCATCAAAAAAATTCTATTTAGAAGAATTTGCAGGGGATTTGCCTGTTAATGATCTTCCATATGACAAACCAAGAGAAAAAGAGCGTAAATTTGTTGGAAATCATATATCACTTGCTATGGATAATAAATTAACTAATAAAGTAAATGAATTTATTAAAAAACACTCTATAACTTTAAATACATTTTTACAATCTGCCTTCTCTATTATGCTATCTAAATACACATATAGTGAAGATATAATTTATGGAATTGCGTACTCTGGAAGGGAAAGTAAAGCTTTAGAAAACGTTGTAGGTATGTTTGTTAGAACTGTTCCATACAGGGTAAATATTGATTGGGATAATACTGTGCTTGGCTTTATGGAAAATACACAAAAACAGACCCTTGATTATATGTATTACAGTAACTATAGTTATGATAACTTGGTTAAGGATTTAGAATTGCCTCGTTTAAGTAATAGAAATGCTTTATTTGATGTAATGTTCGTGTGCCAAAATATGCATATAGATAGTTTTAAATTTGGAGATACCACTACCAAGTTTAACCCTGTAACTAGAAATACTTCTAAATTTGATTTTACATTTGAAGTAATTCCTTCAAGCGATAAAATAAATATAAATTTGGAATATGATGTAGAGTTATTCAGTGAGAAAAATATGTATAGAATGATTAATCACTATATCCATATAATTAGTGAAATCCTTTTTAAAGCAGAAGCAAATTTGAAAGATATTGAAATGATTTTACCTGAAGAGAAAAAGCAAATAGAAAAATTTAGTGATAACAAAACAAATTATCCTAAGAAAACAGTTTGTAAATTATTTGAGGAGCAAGTAGCAAAACATCCAGATAAAAAAGCGGTAGTTTTCGGAGATACGTTCTTAACATATGCAGAGCTAAATTCTAAAGCGAATAAAATTGCCAGGTATTTAATTCAAAATGGTTTGAAACCAAAACAAGTTGTAGCAATTATGATTGATAAATCTTTAGAATATTTGCCAGCAGCAATCGCCATATTAAAATGTGGAGCTACATATACTCCAATTATTGAGGATTTGCCTGATGAAAGAGCTAAATATATGATCGAAAATGCAAAATCTGCATTTGTACTAACAACTAAGAAATTCTTCAGAAAAATTACTGAGGTTCCAGAAATATTTATTGATAATGAAGAATTATATAATTCACTTCCAGATGATAATTTAAATTTAGAGTGTGATATAGATGATGTTCTCCACATTATATACACCTCTGGTTCAACTGGAGTTCCTAAGGGCAATATGATTAAAAACAGAGGAATGGTAAGGCTTTTACTTGATACAAATTACATAGATTATACAGATAAAGATGTAATGGTAACTTCTGCCTCGCTAACCTTTGATATATCTGGATTTGAATTATGGGGTGCAATGCTTTATGGAATGACTCTGCATATGCTTACAAAAGAACAAATAATGAATATATCGTATTATTCAAACTATTTAATAGAAAATAAAATCACTACAACCTTTTTAGCAACACCTATTTTCCACTTAATGGTTGAGGAAAATGTTGATATGTTTAGGAATATGAGTTCAATATATGTTGGTGGAGAAACCTTGCTTCCAAAATACACAAACATGCTATTTAAAGCATTTCCAAATATAAAAGTATATAACGCATATGGCCCAGCTGAAATAACAGTTATCTGTTGTGCACAATTAATTGATAGAATTTATGAAAGCTATGAAGACATTCCATTAGGAAAAATAGTATGTAATAACACTGTGTATGTTTTAGATAAATGCCAAAAAATGTGTCCTATAAACATCCCAGGAGAGCTATATGTATTTGGTGATGGATTAGGCTATGGATATATAAATAGAGAAGATTTAACAAGAGAGAGATTTACATATGTTGATGGTTTTGAAGGATTATCATATAGAAGCGGTGATTTGACTAAATGGAACGATAAAGGTGAAATCAGATTCATGACTAGAATTGACAAACAAGTTAAAATACGTGGTCAGAGAATCGAGCTCGCTGAAATACAAAATAAAATGTTAGAGCTAAAAGAATTAAAAGAGGCAGTTGCAATTGTAGTTACAAATAATGAGAATAAATATATTATTGCATATTATACCACTAATACACCAATTACCTCAGAAGAAGTGCATGATTATTTAATAAAATATTTGCCAGATTACATGGTTCCATATAAATTAGTAGAAGTTCCTGAAATACCATATACACATAATGGCAAAATAGATAGAGCAAGACTTCCAAAAGTAGAATTTGCCAAGGAACATGCTGCAAACGAGCAAGTAACACCTGAAGAGAAGGTAATTGTAGATGCATTTAAGACAATATTAAAAACTAATAATATTTATTTAGATTCAAACTTCTTTGAAGTGGGTGGTGACTCTCTTGCTGCAGCAAGATTAGTGGCTGAACTTCAAACGCATAAGGTTTATGTGTCATATGGAGATATATTTAATTATTCAACTCCTAGACAAATTTATGAGTATGTATATTTAAACCATATAAATGACATTATGTCTGGAAGAGTTTCTAAAGATATTAATTTTGATAGAATTGATAAGTTGCTACAAGAGACCAGCTATAAAGGCGAAGAAGTTAAATTATATGACCATATTGGAAATGTCTTACTTACTGGAGTAACAGGCTTCTTAGGTGTACATATTTTGAAGGAACTAGTATACAATGATAAAGTAGATAAGGTATTTTGCTTAGTAAGAGATAAAAATAATCTATCTTCAGAGGAAAGATTTAAAAAGCAATTAGCCTTCTTCTTCGAACCTGATATTGTAGAAAAAATAATGAGTAAAACTTCAGTAGTTAATGGAGATATTTCTAATCCAAATTTATTTAATGAAGAGTTTAATGATAAAATTGATATCGTAATTAACTCTGCTGCCCGAGTAAAACATTATGGTGATTACAGTAAGTTCTATAACGTAAATGTATTAGGTGTAAAAAATATAATTAAATATTGCACAGATCATAATGCAAGATTAATACATATATCTACACTTAGTGTTTCTGGTAATATCATAGAAGCTGGTCAAACAATGAAACAAGCAGTATTAAAAAATACACATTTCTATGAAAATAACCTATACATTGGACAAGATATAGAAAATGTATACGTAAATACAAAATTTGCAGCCGAAGTAGAAATATTAAATCAAATTATGGATTGCGGCTTAGATGCCAAAATATTAAGATTAGGTAATTTAACGGGAAGACTTTCGGATGGAAAATTCCAACCAAATGTAGAAGATAATGCCTTTTCAAATAGAGTAAAAGCATTAACTGAACTTCATGCAATGCCAGAATCAATGTATGAGAAATATATTGAGATGACTCCAATTGATGTAGTATCAGATGCAATTAATAAAATAATGGAGATATCAAATAAGAATATTGTTTATCATTTATTTAATCATAACCATATTCCTATGCCATATTTTGTTAAGATATTAAAATCTTTTGGTGTTAATGTAGAAATTCTAAACAAAGAGAGCTTTACACAATTATTGTATAGCTATATGGAAGATGAAGAAAAAGTAAAAATTATACAAGGAATTATTCCAGATATTGCAGAAGACGGAACTTTAGAGTATAATGATAATATCATTATAGATTCTGATATTACCAAAGAGATAATGCACAAGGTTGGTTTTGATTGGCCAACCTTAGGTGAGGACTATATTGTAAAGTATTTGGAATATTTGAATAAGATTGGCTTCCTAAATCTTAAATAAAACTATGAGTAAGATTAAATGAATAGTCTCGAAAACAATTTAAAACACAAATGAAGGAGAAAGGATTAAAAATGATTGATCGTTATGTAGAATTGCTGCTTTTTGTAACTTTAATTGCTACTATTTCACTAGCCTTTTTTACAAGGAAAAAGAAAAAAGAAGAATTGTATAGTCTATTTAGAATATTATTCGTTCTACTTTCTATACATGTATTTGCACTGATGTTACTTTTCTATTTTAAAGATTCCTTTATGAATCAGGAAAATTTGCTATTTATTGATGGTATAAGCTATATTTCAACCTGCAATCTTCCTGTAATACTATATTTTATCGCTTTAAAATATGAAAATAAAGAAGCAGACTTAAAAAAATACTGGCCTTTATTTATAATACCGGTTTTAACCATACTAATAATTTATACAAATCCAATGCATCATTTATTCTGTAAAAATTACTCAATAAACGTATCAGATGTAGACTTAGGGCCATATTTCTATGTTCATATGATTTACACATATGCCCTATTGGTTATCGGATTTATAAGGATAATAAAAACCTCTATAAAAAGAGCTGGATTTATATCGTTAGGTACTATTTTAATAATTATAGGAGCATGTGCACCTATAATACCTAACTTACTAGCTTCTCTACAGATTATGTCAATGGATACATATGTAACACCAATTATGTTTTTAATTACTGCAATTTGTTTTTACATATCAATATTCCAATTGAACTCATTTGATGCTGTACCTATAGCTTTAAAAAATATTGTAAATATTATGACAGATGCATTTATAGTTATAGAACAGAATGGTAATGTAGCATATGTAAATAAATCCTTTATAGATAATTTAGCACCCTTAGTAAAATTAAATTTAAATGATAATTTGTATGAAAAGATGAATGCTTCTAAACATACGAGTTACTCAGGATTAATAAAAGCAATTGAATATGCTGAAAAAACAGGAAATTTAACTAGACGTAGTTGGCATATTAGCAATTCTAAAGTTAGAAAATTTTTTGAAATAGATATACAGCCAGTAAAATCTGCAGAAAAAGCACAAACAATAATTGGTTTTCTGATTGTGTTTAAAGATGTTACACAGCATGTTATAGATATTGAAACCATCCAATCCAACCAAAATCTTCTTATGGAGAGAGAACGTTTGGCATCTCTGGGACAATTAATTGGAGGAATTGCACATAACTTAAAAACTCCAATTATGTCAATATCAGGTGCTGCCGAAGGATTAAATGATTTAATAAAAGAATACGATTCCTCAATTGAAGATCCAGAAGTTACCCCACACGATCATCATGACATAGCTTCAGATATGAGTAGTTGGGTTTCAAAAATTAGATCATACACAGAATATATGTCAGATATTATTACAACTGTTAAAGAACAAGCTGTTACACTTTCAGAAGATCAAAAAGTTTCATTTACAGTAGAAGAACTTGTAAAAAGAGTAGATATTTTAATGAAACATGAATTGAAAAATGCTTTAATAACACTTAATACGCAAATAAACGTTAAAGCAAATAAAACCCTACACGGAAATATAACTAGCTTGGTACAGGTAATAAATAACATGATTTCAAATAGTATTCAAGCATACAATGGAGAGCCAAATAAAACAATAGATTTAATCATAAATGAAGATAACAACTATATTACAATTTCAATTAGAGATTATGGCTGTGGTTTACCAAAAGAAGTACAAGATAAATTGTTTAAAGAAATGATAACGACAAAAGGGAAAAATGGTACAGGACTTGGATTATTTATGTCATACTCAACTATAAGAGCTCACTTTAATGGTGACATTACATTTGAGTCTAAAGAAGGGGTAGGAACAACGTTTAGCATAATATTACCTATCAAATAACTTTGCAGTTAACTTTAACCGTTTTTGAAAAAAGTTTTAAATTAACCTTGATTTTTGCTTCATTTACTAATATAATTACGGTATAAAAGGTGATTAGTTATGAGAAAAAATGAAGTACATAGTCCATCAAATGGATATAAAATTATTGCAGTAGATGATGAAGAAGGAATTGTAGATTCTCTTTCTATATTCTTAAAGAGATCTGGATATGAATTTACTGGAGTGACTGACCCTTTAGAAGCAATTGAAAGAGTTAGAAATGAACATTTTGATTTAATGATTTTGGACTTCATCATGGAACCAATACATGGAGATAAAGTTGTAGAAGAAATTCGTAAATTTAATAAAGAATTATACATCCTATTGCTTACTGGACATAAAGATTTAGCACCACCGCTTGAAACTATTAGAAAATTAGATATTCAAGGATACTGTGAGAAAAGTGATAAATTTGACCAGTTATTGCTTTTAATTGAATCTGGTATTAAATCAATTGCCCAGATGAATGAAATAAAGCGAATTAATTTAGAACTTTCAAACACATATGAAAAATTAGAAAAAGCATATCTAGATAGCATCCAAACTTTAAGATACACTGTTGAAGCAAAAGACCCATATACACGTGGCCACTCAGACAGGGTTTCTGCTTATTCTGTATTAATTGGAGAAAAACTTGGATTATCTGAGGATGATTTAAAAACTTTAAGAGTTGGCGGATTATTTCATGACATTGGTAAAATAGGAATACCAGATAGCATACTTTTAAAAGAATCAAAGCTTACAGATGATGAATATTCAGAAATAAAGAGTCATCCAGCTATTGGCGCACACATCTTATGTAATGCAGAAGTATTTAAAGACATAATTCCTATTGTAAAACATCACCATGAAAGATATGATGGAAGAGGTTATCCATGCCAGTTAAAAGGTGAGGATATACCATATTTTGCAAGAATAGCAACTATTGCAGATGCTTTTGACGCAATGACCTCAAAAAGAACATACAGAAACTCTTTACCAATTGATATAGTAAGAGCAGAAATAGAAAAAAATTTAGGAACACAGTTTGACCCAAAAATTGGTAAAGCATTCCTTGATATATTAAATAATGATTATGAAAAGATTGAGAAAATAAAAGAAGATTACCCATCTTAAGTTTTTATAATAAATTTGATAAATATAAATTTGACGATAAATACAGGCTATTACAGCCTGTATTTATTTATTAATATATACTATAATTCTAAAACATATGGGCTATCTGATGTTCCCTCACCATATACTATTTTAAGTCCCTCTTTTAGTGTAAATACTGGACGTATATTAAATGTATTCTCATAAGTGTAGTACATAGTTGAGCCACTATACATAGGGTCCACAGAAAGAAACATCCAACACGTACCACTACTAGTCCATATCATATAAGTAGTTACATCAGACTGCGTATCATTACTTTTTTGGCTTCTTAATGAAGCTAAAACATATGACGTTCCTATATCATTTATATGCAATTCTACTAGCTTATCCACGTCTATTTTGCAATTATCCTTTTCCGACATAGGATAAGCACCAGTATTAAGTATATTATATTGATCATTATTACTTGGTTCATCTGGTAAAGTACCTACGCATCTTGCGCTTTTTGCATATGTTGTATTTAGATATTTACTCGCTTCCTCATTCAATCTGTTAATTAAATCATTATTAAAATAATCCAACATATCGGAATAATCATTCCCAACATAACTAGATTCAGAATCTGTTCCTATTGTCACTTGCCCTAAAGTCTCCATTGTTATTATTTGTATTCCATAGCTTGAATAGTTTTCATTCTCTGGTCCATACAATACTGCACATTTCCTCCTTACTCCAGTCTTGTCTACAAAATATACATAATCTCCTTCTTTTAATTTTGATTCAACTGTTATTACACGTTGTGGTGTTGTTATTATTACGCTAACTTCTGATGTTTTCCCAGCATTATCTTTTACTACTACTTTTAAGGTATATTTCGTTGAACCAGTTAAGCCCGTGTATTTGTAACTTGATGTGTTATTGCTAACTTTTTTAGTGTTATCTAAATAATATGTGTATCTTCCACTGGTTGCTAGTCCGCTTTGGCCATCACTTGCTGTTACATTAAGTTGTACACCATCCCAAGTTAAGTCTGTTACTTCTATAGTTACTATTGGTGGTATTTCATCTAATATTTCTTTTACTTCATATTCACTTTCATTTGTTCCATCATATAGCCTTGCATAGACTTTATTTCCATGTCTTAAATTTTGTATTGTTGCTCCACTTTGTATAGTTGTCCAATTTCCTGTTGTACTATTTACTTGATATTGCAATGTGAGCCCTGTCGAACTCGTTTTTACAACTACAGTTGCTGTTCCATTGCCTGTCCACTTTACATCTTCAAATGTTATAGCCCCGCCAGGTATTCCCGGCTCTGCTATTCCCATATCTTCAGCCATTAAATTCGCATACTCTTCAAATACCAAATTTGTTTTTTCTGTATCATCTGCTATCGATTGTTGAGCTGAGTCTTTAATTCCCTGCACCTTTTGCAGGAATCCATTATCTCCAAAAATAACACTTATTGCTACTGTAGATAAAATTAATATAATAACTATAGTAACAACTAAAGTTATCAGTGTAATACCTCCCTCACTCTTTATTCTCTTTAATTTTTTTATTACAGTATAATCATTTCCTTGCATAGATTTCCTCCTATCCTTTGTTTAAAATATAATTAATATTTTTCATAAACCTTTTTATTGCCTTATAAAAATTTTATCACTAATACTATTTATTTACAATATTTTTAATAAATTTTATATACGATTTTATAATACAAAAATATATAAAATCCTATAATTAACTTTTCATACTCAATTGTGCTTTCTGTCTATCTTTATCAATTCCAATTACTTTTACTTTAACTACATCTCCAACTGAAACTATGTCTGATGGCTTTCTTACGTAACTATTGCTTAGTTCTGAAATGTGTACTAGTCCATCATGTTTTACGCCTATATCTACAAATGCACCAAAATCCGTTACATTTCTTACTGTGCCCGTTAGTATTTGTCCCACTTTTAAGTCTTCAAATTTTAACACATCTGCTCTTAACACTGGCTTTGGCATTTCTTCTCTTGGGTCTCTTCCTGGTTTTGAAAGTTCGTCTATTATATCTTTCAATGTTATTTCTCCCACGATTAGTTCTGCTGCAGTTTTATTTATGTTTATTTGTGATAATTTTGTCTTTATCTCTTTTAGTTTATCTTTATCTAGCAAGTCTTTTTTATCAAATCCAATATTGTTTAAAAGCTTTTCAGCTATTTCGTAGCTTTCCGGATGTACTGCTGTTATTTCTAATGGATTTTTGCCACCAAACACACGTATAAATCCCGCACACTGTTCAAATGCTGATTTTCCTAATTTTGGTACCTTTAAAAGCTCTTTTCTTTCTTTTATTTTTCCATTTTCATCTCTATATTTTACAATATTATTTGCAATTGTTTTGTTAATTCCCGATATGTATTGTAATAGTGATGGCGTTGCTGTGTTTACATCTACGCCTACTTTATTTACTGCGTCTTCTACTACACCTTTTAAGCTTTCTGATAATTTTTTCTGGTCTATATCATGTTGATATTGCCCTACTCCAATTGATTTTGGATCTATTTTTACAAGTTCCGCAAGTGGGTCTTGCAATCTTCTTGCTATTGAAATTGCTCCTCTTATTGATACATTTATATCCGGGTATTCTTCTGTAGCAAGTTTTGATGCCGAGTATACAGAGGCTCCTGCTTCTGATACTATTGCATAATGCACATCTTTATTATATATTTCTTTTGCTTTTTTTATAACATCAGCTACAAATATCTCTGATTCTCTTGAAGCGGTACCATTACCAATTGCAAACATATTTGCATCATATTTGTTAATTAAGTTTAAAAGTGTTTTTGTCGCCACTTCTACATCATTTTGTGGTTCTGTTGGGTAAATTGTTGTTGTGTCTAATAGCTTGCCAGTTTCGTCAATTACCGCTATTTTACAACCAGTCCTATATGCAGGATCAAAACCTATTACAGTTAGGTTTTTTATTGGTGCACTCAAAAGAAGTTGTTTTGCATTTTTTCCAAATACTTTTATAGCCTTTTCTTCCGCCTTTTCTGTTAAGTTTGAACGTATTTCTCTATCAATCGATGGTTCTATTAATCTTTTCCAGCTGTCCTCTATCGCTGTTTTTAAATATTCTTCAAATTGTGTATGTCCTATTATTATATCTCTTTCAATATATGATATTATTTTTTCTTCAGGCTTATCAATTTTTGGCTTTAAGAATTTTTCTTTTTCTCCTCTGTTTATTGCAAGTATTCTATGGCTTGGAAGTTTGTTTATGCTCTCTTTAAAATCATAATACATATTATAACTCGATTTTTGTTCTGGGTCCGCAGCCTTTACATTTATGACTGCTTCTCTGTAGCAAATATTCTTTATCTTTTTTCTGTATTTTGGGTTATCCGATATGTTTTCTGCAATAATATCTAATGCTCCTAAGATAGCTTCTTCTACATTTGCAACTATTTTATCTTTAGAAACAGAGTTATCCACACTTTCCACATTGTCTGCCTGAATCATTTTGTCCGAATTCTCCACCTCCTTCACCTTTGTTACAAACTCTTTTGCAATCTCTTCAATAGGTCTGGTTTCTTTTTGCTCCATGATTATATTAGCAAATGGTTCTAATCCCTTTGCTTTTGCCACAGTTGCTCTAGTCTTTTTCTTAGGCTTATATGGTCTATATATATCTTCTACCTCCGCTAAAGTTTTAGCCTCTTCAATAGCTTGTGATATTTCCTCTGTTAATTTTCCTTGCTCCTCTATAGATTTTGTTACCTCATCTTTTCTCTCTTCTAAATTTCTTAAGTATGAAAGCCTTTCTCCAAAGTCCCTTAAAATTTCATCAGAAAGTCCACCTGTAGCTTCCTTTCTATAACGAGCAATAAATGGAATGGTATTGCCCTCATCTATTAATTTTATAGTTGCTGCTACTTGGGATTCTTTAATATTTAATTCCTCTGCAATAATTGATTTAATGTTCATTGTTTAATCTTTCTCCTCTCATTCTTTAGTAAAAAAATTATATCACTACTCTTAGCTTTTTAGCAAGCAAATTTAACTTTGTGATAATATCCTGTAATTAATTGCTTTTTCTAAAGATATAATATATAATGAGTATATAATTTTTAAAAAGCAGGGAGGATTTTATGGGAATTGCCTCATTTGTAGTGGGATTATTGGTTTTAATGTTATCTCCATTTTTAAATATTTTGTTAGTTTTACCCGCAATACTGGGATTATTTTTGGGAATTATTGACTGTGTTATAAAATCGAAGAAAAAAGCAGCAAAAGGATTTGCTGTTGCAGGAGTTGTGCTTTCTGCCATAGCATTAGTAGTTTGTATTGTAATTACAGGTGTAAAATATTTTCTTTATGACACAATTGCTTTCTCTTTTGACAACAATAACGAAACAACTTCTTTAGAAACAATTGAAGTTGCAGGTATTGGTGATACCGTATCTTTAGATAATGTTAATATTACGTTATTATCAATAGATTATAATTTTACTGATTATTACAGTTATGCATATGTAGATGATGACTGCGTAATTATAAAAGCAGATTTTGAATTTAAAAATTTAGGAGAGTATACCGAATACATTTCGTACTCTGATTTTAACTGTTATGCAGATAAATTTGAATGTGATAGCTTCTATTCTGTAGAAGATGCCTTTTTCCATTCAAGCTTGGAGTCAGGTGAAACAGGAACTGGCACTGTATATTTCGAAGTTCCAAAAGATGCAGAAAAAATACAAATAGAATTTTCACTTATAATGTATGATGATAATAAAGTAATTTTCGAGTCAACTTTTGGGGACGGAGCAAAAAATTAACTCCGTCCCAAATTTATATTTATTCAATTCCTAAGTATTCATTATATGTTACTTCTCTATCCACAAGTTTGTCTTGCTTTAAATCTATTATTCTATTTGCAACTGTTTGCGTTAGTTGGTGATCATGTGATGTAAATAATATAATCCCTTTATATTTCGTCATTCCTTCATTTAATGCTGTAATGCTTTCCATGTCTAAGTGGTTTGTCGGTTCATCAAATATTAATAAGTTTGCACCCGAAAGCATCATTTTGGAGAGAACACATCTTACCTTTTCTCCCCCGGATAGTACATTTACCTTCTTTAAGGCTTCTTCTCCAGAAAATAGCATCCTTCCTAAAAAGCTCCTTACATAAGTCTCATCTGGATCTTTTGAATATTGCCTTAACCAATCTGTTATTGACAAATCACAATCAAATAAATAGTTATTATCCTTTGGGAAGTAGTTGGTTGTTATCGTTGTTCCATAACTAATCCTTCCTGAGTCTGGCTCCAACTCTCCTGCAAGAATTTGAAATAATACTGTTTTTGCGTTTTCGTTGTCTGCTAGGAAAGCAATTTTATCATTTGGCTTTACTGTAAAAGATACATTATTAAGTATTTTTTCTCCATTTATTGTTTTAGTAAGATTCTCTACTTTTAAAATCTCTTTTCCAGGTTCTCTATCTGGCTTAAAATCAATATATGGATACTTTCTATTTGATGGTTTAATTTCATCCAATTCTATTTTTTCTAATGACTTTTTTCTTGATGTTGCTTGTTTTGATTTTGAAGCGTTTGCGCTAAACCTTGCTATAAATTCTTGAAGTTCTTTTATTTTCTCTTCTTTCTTTTTGTTTGCCTCTTTCATTTGCTTTAATGCAAGTTGGCTTGATTCATACCAGAAATCATAATTTCCTGGGTATACTTTAATCTTCCCGAAATCTACATCTGCAATATGTGTACATACTTTATTTAGAAAATATCTATCGTGTGATACTACAATTACTGTATTTTCAAAATTAATTAAAAATTCTTCTAGCCAATTTATACTCTTTAAGTCCAAATCGTTTGTAGGCTCATCTAAGAGTAGTATATCGGGATTTCCAAATAACGCTTGTGCTAACAATATTTTTACTTTATCCTTAGGCTCAATTTCACTCATAAGTTTATAATGCTTTTCTGGATCAATTCCTAAATCATTTAATAGAACTGCACCATCCGCTTCTGCATTCCATCCATCAAGTTCTGCAAATCTTTCCTCTAGTTTTGCAGCTTTCATACCATCTTCTTCAGAGAAATCAGGTTTAGCATATATAGCCTCTTTTTCCTTCATAATGTTATATAGCTCTTGATTTCCCATTATTACAGTGTCCATTACTGTATATCCCTCAAAAGCAAAGTGGTCTTGTTTTAATACAGATAATCTCTCGTTCTTATCTTTAGTAACTTCACCTTTACTAGGTTCTAATTCACCAGATAACACTTTTAAAAATGTAGATTTACCAGCTCCATTTGCTCCTATTATACCATAACAGCACCCTTTATTAAATTTAATATTTACATCTTCAAATAATGTCCTTTTTCCAAATCTAATTGTAACTCCTGTTGCAGTTAACATCTTTCTATCCTCCTTGTCGTTTTAACACCTGTCCCCTAAGTGACAAAATAGTAATTTGTTAGTCTAGCATTCCCTTCTTCTTTAGCCAGATTGACACTACTACTCCAATTAATATTGAGATTAATACAATTATTACAAAGCCCAATGGATTATTTTGCATTGGCACTGCAACATTCATCCCCCAATAGCTTGCAATCATTGTTGGTATAGCTAAAATGATTGTTATTGAAGTTAAGTACTTCATAACTCCATTTAAATTGTTTGAAATCATTGATGCGTATGCATCCATTGTTCCTGTTAGTATGTCTCTATATATTTTCGCCATTTCTATTGCCTGCTTATTTTCTATAATAGCATCTTCAAGAATATCCTCATCTTCATCATAAAGTTTAATTAAATTGCCTCTCATAGTTTTTTCCATGACAACTTCATTTGCTTTTAGTGAAGTAGTAAAATATACCAATCCTTTTTCTAAGCTTAATAATTTTAATAGTGCTTTATTTTTCATAGAGTTTTTTAGCACATTTTCAGCTATTTCTGTTTCTTTATTTAATTTTCTTAATAAATTTAAAAATATTTCTGAATTTAAATAAAAGAGCTGTAATAACATTCTACTTTTCTTGTATGTGATTATATTCTTCATTTTCTTTTTTGAAAAATCCTCTAAGATAGGATTTTTATTAAGTGAAACTGTTAAAATATAATCATCTCTGACAAAAATAACTCCTATTGGTGTTGTACTATATATTTTTTCACCTGATTCAATTTCCATTATTGGCGTATCTATAATAAATAATATAGTATTATCATCATCTTCCACATCAATTCTGGCTTTTTCTTCTGAATCTAGTGCATATCTTATAAAGTCTTCTTGTATATGAATATTCTCACATACTTCTTTTATTTCTTCTTCACTCGGCGAAACCATGTTTATCCAATTACCTTTTATGAATTCGTTTGTTTCTTCAGTTATATTAGTTTCCATACTAGTACGATACATTTTAAACATAGTAATCACCTCTCAAGATAATATATTAACATAATTAATTCAGAATTACAACTTAAATCGCAAAAAATATTGACAAAATATGTTTCAAGAATTATAATTATTATATGTTTAAATTTTGAATTTAATTTTAAAGACCATTTGATTAAAAATCAATTGGTCTTGTGTATCTAATTTAATTTACTTGCGCCATTAGCTCAGTTGGTAGAGCAGTTGACTCTTAATCAAATGGTCGGAGGTTCGAATCCTCTATGGCGCACCAATGTTTTTTACGAGGAACTATGTATTAGTTCTTCTTTTTTGGGCCTGTCATATTAGCCTCTTCTCCTTCAATTCCTTGCCATATATTTAAATCTTCTTAATTATATTGATTTAAATTCTATATTATGATAACATATTTTTAATTAATATTGTAATAAAAAATTTAGGAGTAACAAATGAGTCTTGAAAAATGGGAAGAAAAAATGAATAAGAAAAACTGGGAGGAAATGCAAAAATATAAAGAATTTAACAAGGAAAACTTTAAGGATGTAGAAAAGTTTTCTAACTTTTTCAATAAAATTTTTAATTTTTTTAGATTCTCTTTATTAGGGATTTGTATTATAGTAATTCTTATTGTATGTTTAATTTATTTATTTTATACTTCAGATCTTAAAACTAGATATGTATCTTCAGCTATTTCTATAAATTCACAAAAAATACAGAGCTTTTAAATTATTAAGCTGCTCTGTATTTTTAATGATTATATTGTTTCCCGGCTATTCGTCTATTTCATTATTAGAATTTATATCGTTATTTTCTTCTTCATTACTTGTTTCTATTGTTTCTGCTGGTTTTGTCCCTCTACGTATAATTCTAGTCATAGGATCATATGTGTCTTTTGAAAGTGAGGTTTTTGATACCACTTCCCCATTTAGCTTCAAAATTCTATATGCTTCACTCGTACAACCTGTATATCCTGATTGCTCTACTACTTCTTTTCCCTCTGCTAAGGTTGGATCGTCTTCATATACAGTTGTATATGGTAAATATGAATTTACAACTGACTGTATTAATACTTCATATTCAGTTTCTTCTTTTATTCCATATATAGCCATTTTACAAACGCCATTTTTGGCTTCTGCTTCTATTCTGATAGGATAAGTTCTTGTGTTTTTAAATTGAAAGTCAATTGATCCCCATGCTACAGTGGCGTCTCTGCTTGCAGAAACATATGATGTAAGGAATTGATGATTGCTTCTATCTACAATTTCTAAATTAGCAAGAAGTGCTGCATTATATAGTGTAGATGAGGTTTGACATATTCCCCCTCCTACGTCTTGAACAACTCTACCTCCAGCATATGCGCCAGCTTCTTTGTACCCAGCTGCTATTGTTCTTTCTCCGACTGTTTGATTGTATGAGAATATTTCTCCTGGCATTACAATTGTCCCATCTATTTTTTCTGCTGAAATTGATAAATTATTGCTTCTATTTTTATTACTTGGATCATATATAGTTGTGTATTCACTAAGCAAATCCGGAAAAGCTTCTTCTCCTAAATCATCTAAGGTCTTTTCTGCTAGTGTTATTTTTAAAGGAATTACATATTCATCTTTATCTTCTGATATAATTTCTTTTGCTGCTTCAATTGATACTGCAAAGTCAACTCCATTTACGTGTGTGTGGACAGTTGTAGGATTTTTTGAAACATAAGCATCCTGAGGCTCTTTGTAAATTTCATTTCTAATTTTTTCAACGTCAATTGCTTCTGGCTGTACTTGTTCAGTTGGGATTGTTATTATATCATATATTTTGTTTATTTGTTTTAGTTCGTTTAGTATTTGTTCCTTTAACTCATCAGTTTTGATGGTTAGTCCTGCTTTTCCTTTTACAATAATAAGTTCTTCATCTTCTATATAATAGCTGCTTTGCACTACCGCTCCTGGTAATTTTGAAGAGATATCAGCAATTTTTTCTATTAAAGTTTCTTCATCATAATTTAAGCTACAGTCAATATCTTTTCCAAATAGCGTTACCCATAAAATTCCATAATTATTGGTAACAATATTTCCATCTCTTCCTATATTATAAGCTTGATTTACAGCATTTTCCACATCA
Source organism: uncultured Clostridia bacterium (assembly GCA_944392505.1). Taxonomy (GTDB): domain Bacteria; phylum Bacillota; class Clostridia; order TANB77; family CAG-508; genus CALXVA01. The sequence goes on from CALXWU010000006.1 coordinate 35,148, forward strand.
AATACTGCATTAATTTGATTAGCATTTAAACTAGTTTCATAATCATCTTTTTTTAAAAATAATTCTTCTGAGATCTTTGCATTAATAACATCTTTTACAGCTTTATTTGCCTCTTCTCTAGTCATATTACTTACGTCTATTCCCATAATAGAAATATTATCAAATATTTTTTCATTGTTGATATTTATTAAAGCAAAAATTACTGAAAATATTAAAACAAGAATTAGTATTGAAATAATTGCAATTGGCAATATTAATTTTCTATCGTTTTTGATAACATTTTCTTTTTCTTCGCAACCCTTGGCATCATCATTTACTTTAATTTTCTTTACTTCTTCTTTATTTGTATTTGTTTCGAGCTTTTCCCCTTTTTCTTTATCTTTGCTCATAAAATCTATTACTCCTTCTTATTTTTATTTTATACCTTTTGCCAATTTTATATTACCATATTCCTCTAGTTTTTACAACACATTTTTCATCATAATTTTACAAAAATATATTTTTTTCACTAGACTTTTTTTTCCTTTTTATGTATAATAAATTTAAATTTTATGAAAGAGGTTGATAAAAGATGTTAGGTGATATGATTACTAGAATACGAAATGAAAAAAATGTTGCAAAATCAGAACTTGCAAGACGTACGAATATTAATATAGGACATATTTCACACATCGAAAAAGAAGAAAGGAATCCTAGCCATAGAGCTTTAAGATCAATTTGTAGAGCTTTAGAAATTCCTTATCAACCATTAATGTATATGTATGATAAAGTTTTTACTGAAGAGCAACTAGATAATAACATGCCTGAACATATTGCATATGATAAAGTTTTAGCAGTTGGGTCTTTAGATGCTTTTATTCCATGCCCGATAGATGTGCCAAATGCTTCAATTGCAGTAAAAATATCTGATGATACCATGAGTCCAAGGTTGGAAAAAGGTGATTATGCTTTTGTAGAATTTAATACTCCTCTAGAGAATAAAGATATTGGTATTTTCGAATTCAATGGAAAAATTATGATAAGAAGATATGTAATAAGAAAAGATTCTCTAGTATTACGTGCAGATAATAAAAAATATTCTGATATAGTAATCTCTGACAATGATAAATATAATATAATAGGAAAGATTGTGGGAACCAATACCGGGTTAATTTTTTAAAATAATATATAAAAATATAAAATTTTACAATTTTTTTCAAAAATGTATTGAATATTTTAAATTTTAATAATATAATCTATTATATTAACGAGAGATAAAAGGAGTTTAAAATGGAATTAGTAAAGAACATATTTTTTAATACTGATAAATTAATAGAAAATAGCACAGTAAAGATTTCTTATACAGGAAAATTATTTCAAGATGACTCAGAAGAAGTCTTTGTTCATTATGGCTTTGGAAACAATTGGGATAATTTGAATGAAATACAAATGGAAAAAACAGAACTAGGATTTCAAGCTGAAATAGAGCTTAAATCTAGCGAAAGTTTAAATTTATGTTTTAGAAATTCAAATAATGAATGGGACAATAATGATGCACAAAACTATATTTTCCCTATTGAAAAAGCTGAACTAGCATTAGTAGTAAAAGATGAGGCTAGTATTGCATCTCCAAGAAGGTTAAGAAAAACATATTTATGGAGTAAAAAAATACGTTTAGCTGTATATAAAATAATTACATATTTACCAAAAATAATATCTGGTAATTATAAAAGAAAAGTAAATAATCAAGATTAAAATTTGATATTTTTGATATTGCAATTCTTGAATAATTAATATTCTTCTTTTAAATAAACGATTTATACATATTAAGTATAAATCGTTTATTTTCTACATATGCCAACCACCATTTATAGAGATAACTTCCCCTGTAGTATAATCATCTTCTATAAGCCATTTTACACATTTAGCAATACTTAGAGGAGACCCAATTCTATTAAGTGGAATTGCTGACTTGATTTCTTCAATATCTTCTTTTGAATATTCTTTATTCATATCAGTAGCTATAATCCCTGGTGCAATTGCATTAACACGTATATTAGAAGGGCCTAACTCTTTTGCCAATGCTTTTGTAAAACCAATTAGTCCAGCTTTAGCTGTAGAATAATGCACCTCCATACTACCACCTGTTATACCCCAAATTGAGGAAATATTAATTATTACCCCTTCCTTGTTATGAATCATATTTTTAGCTGCTTCCCTAGTACAGTAAAAAGCTGATGTTAAATTATTGCTCATCATGTTATCCCAGTCATCATCAGTTATTTCTGTAAATAATTTACTCTGTGATATTCCAGCATTATTAATAAGCACATCAATTTTGCCATATTTATTTATGGCGTAGTTTATGATGGCTGTAGCTTCCTCCTTTTTTGATACGTCTGCTTTAAAAATATCTACAGCATAGTCTTGTTTTTTTAGTTCACTTTCCACATCTTTAGCACATTGTTCTGATTTGTTATAATTTAAAATTACGCTATAACCTTCTTTTGCCAAGGTCTTAACAATTTCTGCTCCTATCCCCCTTGAGCCACCTGTAACCACTACTACTTTACTTACTATATTTTTTTCTTGATTTTCTACCATGATTTAAATTCGCTCCTTTATATGTTGGTGTTAAAAAAGAAGAACTAGGAAAATTCCAGTTCTTCTTTTAGTTTGGAGCCACTTGTCCGACTTGAACGGACGACCTACTGATTCATACTACTATAATTTTCATTACCACTAA
>CALXWU010000007.1 GCA_944392505.1 uncultured Clostridia bacterium
AATTATACCTGCCAAAAATGTGGTGTTAGTGTCAAAGATGAACCAACTTTATTATTAGAAGTTGACCATATTATTCCGATATCAAAGGGTGGAAAATCCGTTGAAGAAAACTTACAATGCTTATGTTGGAAATGTAACCGTAGTAAAGGTGCAAAAATATATGAAAATTCAGAAGAAAAATTAACATAGGGTAAGCGTTGTATAAAAAAGATAATCATCAGAGATATTATACTACATAGGCAATAAAAAATAACCATTCTGCTTTGCCCGGCGGATGGTTATTTATCAATTCACTGGCAACCACGAAGTGGTTTCTCATTTCCTACAATTATTATACACAGGTTAGATAAATTTGTCAAATGATTTTTAGATAAATATATCAATACAGGTATAATTAAGAATAACTAGAAACATAAAATCCATTAAAAGCAAACAAATACTGTGAGCATAACGAAATCTTAACTAAAAAGTAAAAAGAAATAAAACGCACTCTTGTACGATAATAATACTAATGATATACTTCATAAAAAAAGTATAGGAGATAGAGATGAAGATTAGTGTTAAGTATAACCTTCCTGCTAGAGAGCTTAATTTTGTAAATATCAACTTAGATAAAGATAATAGATTATTTATAGATCCTTTAAAGATAAGAAGGGGAAAGGAAGAGATTCATAAAAGGTGTTATAACAAAATAGAAACTTTTGTTAATATGTTAATAAAATTAGCGAAAGATAAAAAATACACCAAACTGTTGGAATTTGTTAATAATTTTTATGAAAGAAATGAGACAAAATTGGGATATTCGCTGGAAACAACACACGGTAAAAGTTTTGGCGAAAATGGTGGAATTGATTTAGTGAAGGTATTAGTTAAAGATGATATAGTGGAGTCAGGATTTGTTGAAGATATATTTGATTTTTTAATGATGGTACCTAATATAGCTGAAGATAAGGTGTCAGACATAATTACAACCATAATATTTTTGGATTTAATAGAATATACGCAAGAGCAGTGTGAAATTTGGAAAATACCAACTGAAGAAGTAAAACTGAATAAAATGTGTTGGGATGCTGATAGTGAAATTTGGCGAACTATCAAAACAGAATTACCCGTGCATTCTAATAGACCTATAGTATTTATACCAAAAAGTTTTGTGACTAAAAATTACATCTTCTCTCATAAAAAATTATACAGAGATGTAATTATTCCGCCATATAAAGATTTGGAATTAAGAAAAGATGAAAGCAAATTTGTTATAAAATACAAAAATGGAGGGGTGCATGTACTAGGAAATAAACTAAGGGAAGAATATCCTTGTACCAAGTATGTTATATTGGATTTTGTTAAAAAATATGATTTAGTATATAGGCAATATAAAAGTGAAATATTAAGCAAATAAAATATTGAAGGAAAGTAATAAATATGATATATTAGTTTATAAGCTAATAATATGGTGAAAGTGAAATAATAATTATTTGAAATTTTCAACTAGATTTGTATTTTAGGAAGGAATAAAATTAATAATGGAAAATTTAAGGGACAAATTATATAATTTATCTGATGAAAAGTATAAAAAATTCCAAAGCACCTTATGTCCAAATGTAGACAATATCATTGGAGTTAGAATACCAAAACTTAGAGAAATTGCTAAAGAAATAGCGAAAGAAAATCCAATAGAATTTTTAGAAAAATATAATTGTGAACTTTATGAAGAAAAAATGATTTATGGATTAGTTATAGGATACATGAAGGCTGGATTTGAAGAAAGGGTGAAATATATAGATAAATTTGTTCCAATGATAGACAATTGGGGAATATGTGATTGCTGTTGTGCCACATATAAATTTACCAAGAAAAACCTTGAAGAGATGTTTGGATATTTGCAAAAATATATAAATTCTCAAGATGAATTTGAAGTTAGGTTTGCTGTAATAATGCTAATGGATTATTATATCACTGATGAATATATAGATAAAGTTTTTAAAATTTATGATAATATTAATTTAGATAAATATTATGTGAAAATGGCTATTGCATGGGCTATATCTGTAGCATTTGTAAAATATGAAGAAAAGACAAGAGAGTTTTTGAAAAATAATTCACTTGATAAATTTACATTTAACAAGGCATTACAAAAAATTATTGAATCAAATGTAGTAAATAAAGAGACAAAAGACGAAATGAGAAGAATGAAAATGAAATAATTTTGGAGGCAAAAAGATGGAGTTTGATGAAACTAAAAATGATGATAAAGCTTATGTCTTAGAAATGGTAAGTAAGCAGGGAAGTTTATTAGACTTAGCTTCTGATAGGCTTAAAAATGACAAGGAAGTGGTAATGGCTGCGATAAAGCAAGATGGAAATAGCTTAGAATTTGCTAGTAAAGAACTAAAAGATGATAAAGGAGTAGTGTTAGAATCAATAAAAAAAGTTGGTTGGACAGCATGTTATGCAAGTGAAAGATTGGCAGATGATAAAGAAGTTATGCTTGAAGCAGTAAAAATTGATGGACAGGAATTATACTATGCATCAGAGCAATTACGTGACGACAAAGAAGTGGTTCTGGCAGCAGTAAGTAATAAAGGATTAATTTTTAAATATGCAAGTAAAAGACTAAGGGCTGATGAAGAAGTGGCAAGAGCAGCCATAAACAATTACAAAGATGCAATAGAATATATTTCAGATGAAGCCCTAAAACAAAAAATACTTGAGGAACAAGCCCAAGGAGAAAATGAATAAAAAAATGCTAAACTAAAAATGTTTGGCATTTTTTTTATTCCCACATTTTTTACATGGTACTCTCGGCAAAATGAATAGAATGTAAATTGTAACAACTAATAACATACTCATTATATTTTTGCAAAACATGTATAAAATGTAAAAATCTTCAAACAATAAAAGTGGTGATGAAGATGAAAATATCATGGGTAAAGTATGAAAAAGATGATATAAGTTTTAAAGTTCCTGAAAGATTAGGATTTGATGTTTTTAAATTAGAAGAACCTGAACATACAGATGAAAAACTTAAAGAGCTTATCAACAAAAGGTATGACACCATAATCCTTACAAATGAGATTGCAGGCTTTTCAGAAGATATAATAAAAAAATATAGTAAAGACAGAAATATAAACATCATAATTGCTAGAGATAAAGAATAGAATTAAAAAAGTATAATATATGTATTTTAATTGGAAATTTTGAAGGGGATTTTCGTAGACATGATTAAGGTACATTTTAGGCATGGCTGTAACAAAATTGGAAGGAGAAAAATTCTTGATAAGTAAGCTTACAAAATTCGCAAATGACTTAAAAATTTGCTTAAAGGATTTAAAAAACGAATATTCAAATCTGGCAATCTTATGTGTTGGTACAGATAAAATAATGGGAGATGCAATAGGACCAATTGTGGGGAGTAATTTAAAGCACCTTGAAAATGAATATTTGCAAGTATTTGGTACAAGGAATAATACTCTTGATTTTAACAATGCAAAAGAAATATTGAATGATATATACGATAAATTTGAAAAGCCATATATAATCACAATTGATGCTGCATTAAGCAATAAAAGAAAAGTTGGAGAAATTGTGCTTAATAAGGGATTCATAAAAATAGGTAAAGCATTGAACAAAAGTATATGTTTTTATTCAAATACAAATATTAATTGTGTAGTAGGTAGAAATATAGAAGGTGGAATCAATAATTTAGAAGCTCTTAAAAATGTAGATGAAAAAAGTATTTATGAAATGTCTCAGATAATTTCAATAGGAATGGAAAAGGTTTTGAAAATATATGTAACACGTGAGAGTACAAAAATTATATGATAGAAATTATTTAAAATATTTATGTATAAAGAATTAAATAACTGGACAAAATCTAAGTAATTAAAATTACTTAGGAGGATACTAAAATGAACATGAGTGATATGAAAAATATGATAGTATTAAAAAATTTGCCATCTAATTTGATAGAAGAGGCAATTGTGATTTTAAAGGAAAATAAAAAAATACATAAATATCAAACAGCAGATATAAAAAATGAAGCTAAAAGTGAAGATAAAAGCGAAAAAAAGGATTCTGGATATATTGTAAAAGAGGCTGAGATGCTAGTCAAATCATATACAGAAAGGCTAGAAAAGAATTCGCCTAGATGGAAAAATAACATGAAAAAGCTAGAAAAAAGATATAAAAATTCTATTAAGTTAAATATTTTCTTGGTCTTTACTACAATTTTGGGTATTATTTTTAGTTGCATCTGATAGTAAAATTATTAATATGTACTAATACCATAAAAATTAAGAATTAAACATGAATAAAAAACACTTCGGACACATATACATTAAAAAAACAACAAAGGAAGAGGTGTTTTTTTATTGGAACGAACTATTAGTCAGGAAGAAAGAATTAGAAGGGCAGAAGAAATATATAATAGAAGAAGGCAAGCTAGTGGAGTGAGGGTATCATCAGATAATGTAAATAGGGCTGAGAAAAAAAATTTATCCCTATTTAAAAAGATGCTCATGCAACTAGCCATTTGTGCTGTAATTTATATAATTTTTTATTTAATTAAAAATACTAATTACATATTTTCAGAGGATGTAATAAATAAGACTAAAGAATTTTTATCTTATGATATTAATTTTGGGCAAATACAAAGTCAGATTACATCTTTTTGGAACGATAATAAGAATGTATTTGGAATAGGCAATGATGAAGAACAAGAAATTGTAAATAGCGAGGACAACATAAATGATATTTCAAATAAGCTAACAAATGAATTGGAAAATACAGTAACAAATGAAGTTGTAAATGAAACTGCAAATGTAATTGCCAATGAATTAGAAAATGAGACTACTAATGTAATAGGAGGCATTGGAGGGGCAACTACTAATGAAATAGTGGAAGATGATACAAAAAAATCACAATATGAATTAGATGTAGAATATATAAAAGAAAATTATAGCTTTATATTACCGGTTACAGGAACAGTCACATCAAGGTATGGTCAAAGGGAAGAAACTGAGGTGGTATCTGCTAACCACCAAGGAATAGATATAGGAGCGAATGAAGGAACACCAATATATGCTTCAATGGCTGGCACAGTAACAGTTTCATCAGAAGAAGGAGAATATGGCAAACACATTGATATAACTAATGGAGAGGTTTTAACTAGATATGCTCATTGTAGCAAACTTTTAGTAAAAGAAGGAGAAGAAGTAAAACCAGGAGATAAAATTGCGGAAGTGGGTTCAACAGGAAAATCAACAGGTCCACATCTTCACTTCGAAATTAGAAGAGATAATAGGGCAATAAATCCTGAAACAATTTTGGACTTTTAGAAATAATGTAAAATGTATATAGTGAAAAATCTTAGAAAATTCGACAAGGAGGAGAACATGAGATTAAAAATTGACTTAAAAATATTTCTTTTTTTATTTTTGTTTTTACTTACATCTCAAATAGAAATGTATATAATTTTAATGATATTTGCCATTATTCATGAATTAGGACATTTAGTAGCAGGCTTAATTTTAAAGTTCAAGCCAGAAGAAGTAAAGCTAACTCCAGTGGGGCTTCAAATACGATTTAAAATTGATAGTAGAGAATATAATGAAAAAATAAAAGAAGCAAGAAGTTTAAATATAAAAAAAGCAATTATTGCACTTGCAGGACCGCTAACAAATCTAATTATAGCAGTAGTAACAATAATTATAGGATATTTTAACGCAAATATACAAAATACATACATATATCAGATTATAATATATGCTAACTTTTTAATAGCAATGTTTAATTTAATTCCAATATATCCTATGGATGGAGGAAGAGTTTTAAAGGAATTATTGAAGATTTTTATAGGAAGTAAAAAAGCATATAAAATTACATACATTGTGTCTAAAACAATTCTAATTCTACTTACTGCTGTTGCTAGTATTCTAGTATTATACATACATAATATTGCAATAGTAATAATACTTGCATATTTGTGGTATTTGGAAGTAATAGAGATAAGGAGATATAATAGAAGGAAGAATATTGAAAAAATAATACACAACATGGAAAAAGAAAAGATTTTAAATTAAACTGTTTTCTAAAATATAAAATCTATGATATAATATTTATGTAAATATTATGTAAGGAAAAGAAGAAATGTTTAATATAGAGGAAGAATTAAAAAAATTGCCATCTAAACCAGGTGTATATATCATGCATGATAAAGACGATAAAATCATATATGTCGGTAAAGCTATATCTTTAAAAAATAGAGTAAGGCAATATTTTAGGAAAACCAACAAAACAAAAAGAATAGAGAATATGGTTTCTTTAATCGATCATTTTGAATATATAGTTACAGACAATGAAGCAGAAGCCCTTATTCTTGAATGTAATTTAATAAAGAAAAACATGCCTAAGTTTAATGTGCTTTTAAAAGATGACAAAACATATCCATATATAAAAGTGAATGTAAAAGCAGATTATCCTGATGTGTATATTACAAGAAGAATATTAAATGATGGAGCCAAATATTTTGGACCATATGCAAATGCAGGCGCAGCAAAAGAAATGGTAGACTTTATTAAATCTAAATTTAAAATTAGACAATGTAGGAGTTTTAAATATAAGGATAGACCATGTCTTAATTACCATATTAAAAAATGTATGGCACCATGTATGGGGTATATTTCTAAAGAAGATTACATGAAGCAAATTGATGAGATTATAGATGTTTTGGAAGGAAAAACTGATAAATTATTAAAGCAAATAAATGCAGAAATGGAAGAGGCTTCAAACAATATGCAATATGAAAAGGCCGCATATTTAAGAGATAAAAAAATTGCAATTGAAAGAATTTCAGAAAAACAAAAGGTATCAAATATCACTGAAAACGATATAGATGTTATAGGTCTAGCAAAAAGCAAGACAAGAGTATGTGTGGAAATATTTTTTGTTAGAAAAAGCAAAATGATTGGAAGAGAGCATTTTTTCCTAGATGATTTAGTAGATGAAGAACCTAAAGAAATTTTGTCAAGTTTCATCAAGCAATATTATTTAGACAGACCAATTTTACCTAATAAAATAATGCTTAGAGAAGAAATAGACGATAAAGAAATATTAGAACAGCTTTTTACAGAAAAAGCAGGAAGAAAAGTAGAGCTCAAGACACCTCAAAAAGGCGAAAAATTGAGATTGGTTGAAATGGCTGAGAACAATGCTAAAGTTACTTTAGAAAACAAAGAAAAAGATAAACTAGAAACTTTAACAGAATTAAAAGAAGTATTAAAATTGGACAAGTTGCCAAGAAAGCTTGAATGTTTTGACATATCAAATTTGTCAGGTACCAATATGGTTGCAGGAATGTCTGTAATGCAAGATGGAGTTATAAAAAAGAATTTAGCAAGAAGATTTAAAATAAAAACTGTATTTTCACAAGATGATCCTAGATGCATGAAAGAAGTAATTGAAAGAAGACTTGCACATTCTATAGATAATCCAAATGGAGGATTTGGAAGATTACCAGATGTAATATTTGTAGATGGTGGTATTACTCAAATAAGAGCTGCAATAGAAGGAATAGAGGATTTAAAAAAAGAATATAAAGCCAAGAATGAAAATTTTGATGTAGATGTTTTAAATATACCAATTTTCGGCATGGTAAAAGATGATAAACACTCTACAAGAGCTCTTATGAATAAGGAAAGAGAAGAGTTGGAACTTTCAAATAAATTATTTAATTTAATAACAATGTTTCAAGATTCTGTGCATGATACCGCAATAGGTTATCATAAAAAATTAAGAGAAAAAGAATTAACTAAATCTGCATTGGATGAAATTAGTGGGATTGGTGAAGTGAAGAAAAAGGCTTTACTAAAGAAGTTTGGAAGTGTAAAGAAAATAGCAGAAGCAGATGTAGAAGAAATAAGCAAAATAAAAGGAATTAATGAAGAATTAGCGAAAAGAATAAAAGAAGAACTACAATAATAAGGAAAAATGTGATAATTTTGTATACGAAAATACGCATAATTGGTAAGCTCCATGAATATCTATATAATATAAAATATAGATAGGGGGAATTTATATTATGGAGTATGCAAAAGATATTATTTTGGACATCAAAAATGGACAAGCAGTAGAAAGGAAAATAAAGCCAGAGAGGCAATTAAAAAAGAAGCGGATTAGGGAGAAGGATATTGGCAAAAATTTCAGAGCATAAAGTTATTTCATCAATAGTTACTGCAACAATTAGCTTTATAGTAATAGATGCTTTATTGATAATTAGTTTTGTGAATGTTTTATTGAAGCTTTAGAAGAAAATGAATTAATTACTGAATGTTCTATTAAAAATGATGTGACAGGAAGCAATTGTAAGGGAAAAGAGAAATTGTCATGTAGAGGAGTAGAAGAAATGAATGTAGCAAATAATTGGAAAGATTATGAAATATTAGATATGGCAAATGGAGAAAAACTGGAAAGATGGGGAAATGTTATTCTAATAAGACCAGATCCTCAAATAATTTGGAAAAATAAATCGTTTCCAGAGAAGTGGAATTTAGCGAACGCCAGATATAATAGGAGTTCATCTGGCGGAGGAGGCTGGAAATACAATAAAAAAGTTCCAGAGAACTGGCAGATAAAATATAAAGAATTAACCTTTAATATAAAGCCTATGGGTTTTAAACACACAGGCTTATTTCCAGAACAAGCTGTTAATTGGGATTGGATGATTTCAAAAATAAGAAATGCAAAAAGAGAAATAAAAGTGTTAAATTTATTTGCATATACCGGAGGAGCAACAGTCGCTTGCAGTTATGCTGGAGCACAAGTATGTCATGTAGATAGTTCTAAAGGAATGACCACTTGGGCAAAAGAAAATATAGTTTCATCAGGCTTGAAAGATAGACCTGTTAGATTTATTGTAGATGATGTTGTAAAATTTGTTAATAGAGAAATTCGTAGAGGAAACAAATATGATGGAATAATAATGGATCCACCATCTTATGGAAGAGGCACAAATGGAGAAGTATGGAAGTTTGAAGAAAATATTTCTGATTTAGTGGAGTTATGCTCAAAAGTATTATCGGATAAGCCATTATTCTTTTTAATTAATTCATATACTACAGGAATTTCTAGTACAGTATTAGAGAATATTTTAAGGCTAAATATTAAGAAAAAGGGACAATTTACACATGGAGAAATAGGCTTGCCTATGACAAATTCACAATTAATCCTACCTGGTGGAATATATGGAAGGTGGGAAGAATAGTAGCTAATAAAATAGCAAGAAAGGGCAAATAAATGCAGAAATTAAAAGTAATATTTGAAGATAATCACATAATTGTAGTAGAAAAACCAGTAAACATACCTTCGCAAGGAGACAAAACTGGTGATATAGATATGCTTACAATTATAAAAGAATATTTAAAAGAAAAGTACAACAAACCGGGAAATGTATATTTAGGATTGATACATAGATTGGATAGACCAGTTGGAGGGGTAATGGTTTTTGCTAAAACTTCAAAAGCAGCAGCAAGACTTAGCGAGCAGGTAAGAGAAAAAATATTTAAGAAAACTTATTTAGTAGTTGTAAACGGAAAAATGGAAGAAGAAAGAGGAAAGCTAGAGGATTATTTACTAAAAAATGAAAAAAATAATATGAGCAAAGTGGTCAAAGAAGGAACGAAGAATTCGAAACTTGCAGTATTAGATTATACAGTTTTAAAATATAATGAAGAAGTTAATTTATCTGTATTAAAAATTGATTTGCACACAGGTAGACATCACCAAATAAGAGTACAACTTTCAAGTAGAGACCATAGTATTTATGGAGACCAAAAATATGGTGGTAGAGGTCACGGAAAGCAGATAGCATTATGGGCATATAGTTTAGAAATAGAGCACCCCATCACAAAAGAAAAGATGTGCTTTAAGTCAATACCAGAGCTGAATGGAACTTGGAAAATATTAGAAGGAATAGAATTATAGAAGCTAGAAAATATAGCTTCTTTTTTATTATATATATTGTTTATGAAATTGCCAAAGAATTATATGAAAAACAAAATTGATTTTTTTGTATTAAAATTCAAATCATTCATATAATAAATGAAAAAAATGTCGGAAAAAGTAATATTATAGTTACAGAACAAATGAGGTGGAAAAAATGATAGAAAAGTTTTGCAATTTTATATTAAATAAAATGAGAAAAAAGATGCCAGATATAACAGACGAAAATGCAGAAATAATACTTTATGGATTGCAGCTTATAATAGGGGAATTGCCAAAAACCATCTTGCTATTTGTAATAGGTTTTCTAATTGGTATGGGATGGTATATGATATTTGCTTTTATAGCAATTATGCCATATAGAGCAGTGTCGGGAGGATTTCATTTACATACTCATATAGGATGCATTTTAAGTACAGTAGTATTTTTTTATGGTGATATATTTATAAGCAAATATCTAGTTTTGGATGATATACAAAGATATATATTAGTAGCGTTAAGCTTTATCTTTGGAATATTAATGGTAAGTATGTATGCACCAGCAGATACAGAGGATGTACCAATAATAAGTAAAAGGGAAAGGAAACTCAAAAAAATACTATCATATATCATGTTAACATTAACTTTAGGAGCATCGCTAATCATAAAAGATCAAATCTTATCGAATATTTTATTAGTAGGAAGTATTTTTCAATCAATTTCAATATCTAGATTGGCATATATATTAACAAAAAATAAATATGGTCATGAAGTATATGCCAAACAACAATTAGAAAATTAAATTAGGTAATAAACATTAGCCGGCAATGTTTTATTATATAAATTTAAACAATGGGGAGGAATTTATTATGTTAAAAACTTTAGCTAAAATGGCAACGAAATATGCAAAATCAACAAATACAGCTTGTGCTGTAATGAGTGCATTTCATCAACCAAAAATGCCAGCTTCTTTAATAAAAAAAGACTAATAAATTAAAAATTGGATAACAACTATTTTCCATATAAACAAAAATCGACAAAACTAAAAATAGCTTCTATTATATAGAGGCTATTTTTAGTTTCATGCAAATTATTTATATATTTCAAATTGCTGTGTAAAGTATTCGTCATTCTTAGTAGTATATAGATTTAAATTATTATTACGCATTAATATTTGTCTTACTTTCCATAATCCAAGACCACTATGATTTTCTTTACTACTAATTCCCTTTTTATAAATTTCTTCAGTATTTACATCTTTGTTTTTATAAGTATTTTGTATAATTACAACAATCATATCATTACTAATTTCTTTTCTAAAAGTTACATTTACTATTTTCTTATCACATTCTTTGGCAGCATCAATAGCATTATCTAATAATATGCCAAGGATTCTGGTAAAGTCTAAAATTTTCATACGTTTTTCAATTTCGTTTAAGTCTAGAAATACATTTAATGAAATTTGGACATTTAACTGATCAGCTTCATAATATTTAGTTGCCAACATGTGATAAATTGCAGGGTGATTTATTACTTGAGGTGATAGAGCATATAAATTATTAGTTTTATGACATTCTTCTAAAAGGTCTTGATAATATTTCTTTAATCCATCAATATCTTCAGTTACTACATATCCACCAATACAGTTCACCATATTATCAAAATCATGTTTTATAGATCTAACTTGGTCATGCAAAATCGTTAAAGAATGAATAGTGTGATTAGCATTTTCTAAGTTTAATTGTGTGGTTTCTAGTTTAGATGAACTAGCAATACTGTACATACTAACTGAAAAATATGCAATTAAACTGATGATGCTTATTATAGTTATAAATAAAGGCATTGTACTACTATAAAAAGTTACTAAATAAAACTGCATAGCTAGTACAAGAATAATAAGTAAACAGTTAACAATTAATAGTGCTTTAGTTTTAGGGTTGATATTATCTAGAGTACTTAGATTTATTTTGAACACATGTATAACTCTAGATAATAGGAACATTATAAAATATATTCCTAAGACTACTATTAATCTATATATTGGAATATAAACTATCATATCTGAAGTTACATTAAAAACTAGTAAAATATTTGCAAAGATGAAATCAAGTATTGAAGTTATTACCATTGTAACGATTTCTGACAAGATACTTTTTAATATTGTAGCTCTTAATATAAAAAATACCATAAGTGGCCAAACAATAAGATTAACATAAACGGCATAAGATGTAGGAACAATGAAAGTAATAATATTTGCAATTGTACCATAGGAAAGTACATAAATTATTTTTCTTTTTCTACTGGCTTTAATATTCAATAAAGTTGTAAAAAATATCATACCAATAAAAATATCTAAATAAGTTAACGGAATCATCATAATCTTAACTAATGATTCTTTTTGCGTACTCATAGCTGACCAAATTGTTTGTAAAATATCCATCATTTAAAACCTCCAAAAATCTTTCTTTATATTTAGGACCGATATAACATTTATCATTTTTAGAAAAAGTTATTATATTGTCCGACAAATCTATATCTACTATTTTATCTATATTTACTATATATGATTTATGACATCTGACAAAATTATAAGGTAACATCTCAGATATTTTACTAAATGAGCTATATGTTTCATAATCTCTTGTATCTGTTTTAAATATTACCTTCATACCATCTTTTTTAATAAATTTTATAGTGTTTTCTTTTATTACTGTTTTATCATTATCCAATTTTAGATACTTTACTTTGTCACCGAAAATATCAGAATAAAGTCGCAGTATTGTTTCTTCAAATCTTTCTCTGGTCAAAGGCTTTTGCAAAAAATCAAAGGTTTTATATTTATATGCAACCATACCAAACTCAAAATGTCCAGTAACAAAGATTATATAAATACTTTTATCAATCTTTCTAATTTGCTCAGCTATTTCTAAACCAGAAGTAGAAGATTTTAAATCGATATCTAATAATAGGACATGTGTTGGATTATTCTTTACGAAATTTAATAAATCAATAGGATTATTTGTAGTATAAGTTATCTGGCCTTTTAAATTATGAGACATAATAATTGAATTCAACATTCTTGATAATTTATCAATAGCACTATAATTATCATCACACAATACAAAATTTACCATATTTATCCTCCGTATCATAAAATCCGAAATTAAATTCGACGAGCCTGAAATATACAACCATTTTTTTCCAGTTACGTATAATAATATAATCTAAAAAATTTAGCTTGTCAATATTAAATTTTTAGAAAAATAATTTTATTTGTCGAATTTTAGTAGGAAATAAGTTTTTTAAATCAAGGGATGAAAGAAGATTTTTAAGAAAAAATAATTGTAATATCTGTAATTAGAAAGCATAAAATTAAATAAAAACATATTTTAGGAGGAGCAATGAGAAAACTGTATATTAAGAGAATAACGAATTTTTTAATGATTTGTTTGATTTTTGTTTTTGCCTTTTCAATCTTTAATGCAAATGAAGAGCAAACAGTCCAAACTAATTCTAGTAATGTATTAAGTGATAAGAAAATAGAATGGGGCATTAAAAGAGGAGATAACCATGAGCAACCAGATTTAGGAAGTGAAAATAAAAGGATAATAGATACATATAATGGAATTAGTATGGGAAATGGTGAAAAACCATATGTATATTTAACATTTGATTGTGGATATGAGGCAGGATATACGGAAAAAATATTAGAAGTATTAAAACAAAATGATGTAAAAGCCACCTTCTTTATAACTGGACATTATTTAAATTCTGCATCTGATTTAGTAAAAAGAATGATTGACGAAGGACATATTATAGGAAATCATACAGCAGATCATATATGTATGCCTGAATCCACCAATGAGGAAATAAAGGAAGATGTAATGGAACTTCATACTGCACTGTATGACAAATTTGGATATGAAATGAAATATATACGTCCGCCAAAAGGAGAATATAGTGAAAGAAGCGTTGCATATACAAACACATTAGGTTACACAACCGTAATGTGGTCATTTGCTTATGATGATTGGGATGAAAATAAGCAGGGAAGAGAGGAATATGGCAAACAGAAAATATTAGACAATGTGCATAATGGAGAAGTTATGCTTCTACATAGTACTTCAAAAGATAATTGCAACATATTAGATTATTGCATAAAAGAGATTAAGAACATGGGGTATGAATTTAAGTCTTTAGATGAATTTGAGGCATAACAAAAATACCTGCCCACATTTACCACTTCATAGGAGGAAAGTAATGAGAAAAAAAGCAAGAAAGTTAGATGAAATTTTAGAGATACCTATAGAGCTTAGTACAAATAATCCTAAAATCACGGTTCTAGGATTTGAAAGATTATTAATAGAGAATTATAGAGGAATTTTAGAATATCAAGACTATTTTATAAGAGTAAATACATATATTGGCATTATAAATATTAATGGTTTTAATCTTAATTTAGAGGGGATGACCACAGATGATTTATTAGTGACTGGAAGAATAGAAACCATTGATTTCGAGGAGGTTACAGAGGACGAGGAAGAGGAAGAAAGTAAGTAGTGAATACTAGGCCTGTCCCAAAAACGAACAACTATGTGGTTTTAACGCCTGTCCCCAAAAGCGACAAAGGAGGAATAAGTTTTGAGTTCGAATAGAATAACACAATATATGTCTGGTTATGTTGATATTGTAGTAGAAGGGTATTATATAGAAAGGTTTATAAATATTTGCAATAGCAGGCAGATATTTTTGTGGAATATTAGGAAGGATAATTCTATAACCTTATATGCAAGTATAGAGGCAAAAAGATTTAAAGATCTAAAAGATATTTGCAAAAGAACAAAGTGTAAAGTAAAGATAAAAAATAAAAAAGGCTTTCCATTTACAGTAAAGAAATATAAAAAGAGGAAAGTGTTTTTAATTTTACTTCTAATAATTATATTAGCGATAATAGCATTATCTAGATTTATATGGAATATTGAAGTAGAGGGAAATGTAGATATTTCGAAAGAAGAAATAATGCAATTAGCTGAAGAGTATGGATTAACTATTGGAGCCTCGAAAGGAAAAATTGATACTAAAGAAATTATCAATAATATTAGGTTAGAAAGAGATGATATAGCCTGGGTTGGAATTGATATAAAAGGAACAAATGCTATTATAAAAATTGTAGAAGCAGATGAAAAACCGGAGATCATAAATGAAGATGAATATTGCAACATTGTTGCGGATAAAGATGCAATTATAACGAAAGTGAGTGCACAAAATGGGACGCCCCTAGTAAAAGAGGGAGATGTTGTAACAAAAGGAGATATCATTATAGCAGGGTGGCTGGAAGGAAAATATACAGGGAGGCAGTATGTTCACTCACAGGGCGAGGTTCAGGCTAGAGTGTGGTATACTACTACAGAAAAAATTGCTCTAAAAGAGACGAAAAAAATCGAAACTGGGAATATCGAAAATAAATATTCCGTAAAGATAAATAATTTTCAAATAAATTTGCATAAAAGTCTTCCAAATTTTCAAAAATATGATACAATAGAGGAGAATAAAAAATTAAGATTATTTTCCAACTTTTATTTACCACTAGAACTTGTGACATATACCTATAAAGAATATGAGGAAGTAGTTGTGGTACATAGTTTTGAAGAGGCTAAACAGATGGGAATAGACAGGGCAGCTGAAACTTTAAAAGAGAATATAGAAGGCAAGAAAGTATTAGATAAACAGGTACAAGTAAAAGCAGAGGCTGAATATATAGAGGTGCAAGTTACATATGAAGTGGAAGAGAATATTGGTATGGAAGAAAAAATAGTTTTTTAATTGCATATAATTATTACACGAATGAAGAGAAAGGAATGGTAAAATGGAAGAAAGAAGTTTAAGAATTTATGATTCAGAAAAGACATTTTTCTCTAAAATTTCAAGCACAATAAGTAGGTTACTTATACCAACGAAAATCGGAATAAATGGTATGATAATCTCTATGAAAAGGAACAATGTTCTAAAAGCATATGAAAATTTAAATTCTGCAAAAGAACAAGATAAGAAAGAAGTATTAACAAAAAAACTAGATGACACATATGCATTATATTTAGAAGCTATAGATAAATATATAATGGATTCGATATATAAGAAAGTAAAAAATGATACTGCAAATGAGTTTGAAAAAGAGGCTTTATCTCAATATTATATGATAACTCATTTGAAAGAAAGTAACTACACAGAATATAAATACAAAAAACAAATATACTTGATTGGACTAGATTATCAAAACGTCTTAGAGGAAAAAGCAAAGTTAGTTGCAAAATTTAAACAATTCTACTGCATGGAGGCAGAAACCTTATATAAAGGACTATTAAAGCATTACTCAATAAGACTTGCTGATAATATTACAGATGCGGAAAAACAAGAAGTATATAATAAAATATTTAAAACACTTGAAGAATATATTTCAAACATTTTACCTATTAAATTTGAAATAGATAATAATGATACATATAAAGAAATACTAGAAGAATTCGATAATTTTGATAGATTTTCAATTGGTAAATTAGATCAAAATGATGTAATAGAAAAAAATATGATTCTTTTAGGTTTAAGTAGAAAATTATTTACACATAGTTTGCCACTTGTAGTAGCAGAACAATGCTATATTAAACTTTTAAAAGATGCAAGAAGTTTAATAGTAGATACTAAGGTTTTAAGAAAACAGGAAAAAGCATATTCTTTATTAATAAATATAATAGAAGAATATAATGTAAAATTATTAAGTACAAAAATTTATTGGGAGAAACCATCTCAAAGAGAAGAGTATAAGAAATTTTGGGACAAATTTAAAGAAATAGAAAAATTAAAAGACAGCAATTATGATGAATACATAAAACAAAAGGAAATTTTATTTATAAAAAGTGATTTAGATAAAGTTTATACAAATGAAAATAAATATTTCAAGATTATAAACTTCTATAAAAATAAATTGGTGGAATTAGGAGTAATGAGAAAATTATATAATTCGTATACCTCTGAAGGACAATATACAAAAGTAAAAAACGGAAAGAAAAGAACAGAAAAGGTTAGTAAACCAGTAGTATAATAAAAGTTAAGGGAAAAGATATGAAGAAAAATTACGAAATTATATATAAAAATTTAGAAGAAAATGAAAAATATGAAAGTACTATTAAGCAGGTTATAAATGAATGTTTTAAAATAGAAAAATTAGAACCAACAAATCTATATATAAGCATCACTTTAACTAATTCAGAGGAAATTGAAAAGATAAATAGACAATATAGAAATATAGATAGACCTACTGATGTACTTTCTTTTCCTATGTTTGAAAAAGAGGAATTAGACCAGTTTATAAATGAAAATTCAAAGAATACAGATGTAAATGTTCAAGGTGATATTTTAGGAGATATAGTAATTTCTGTGCCTAAAGTGTATGAGCAAGCAGAAGAATATGGACACAGTTTTGAAAGAGAACTAGCATACATGGTGGTACATGGATTTTATCACTTAATGGGTTATGACCATATTGAAGATGAAGACCAAAAAGTGATGAGAGAGAAAGAAGAATATGTACTAGAAAATCTAGGAATAAAAAGAGAGACTAGCCCTGAAAAAAGCGAAAAAGAATTAGAAAAAATAGAAGAAGATCAGAAAAATAAAAAAGATAAAACCTCTAATTCCGGAATATTAGATGCGTGGAAAAATGCGATTAACGGAATAATTTATGCTACAACAACTCAGAGAAATGTAAAAATACAGTTAGTTATAGCAGTTTGTGTTGTAATTGTAAGTTTGTTTTTTGATTTAAATAGAGCAGAATTTTTATGCTTCTTATTTACAATTATACTAATTTTATTTGCAGAAATGTGCAATACAGCAATTGAAACAGTAGTTGATTTATATGTAGATGTATATCATCCAAAAGCAAAAATAGCAAAAGACGTAGCAGCTGGAGGAGTTGTTATTGCAGCAATAAATGCAATAATTGTAGCATATTTCTTGTTCTTCGATAAAATTAGTGATATAGGACTTAACTTCATAGAAAATGTAGTAAACTCTCCTATTCATTTGGCTTTTGCAACTTTAGTAATTGTAGTTGTAGCAATTGTTGCATTAATTGCTACAGCAAGAACAAATAAGCATAAAGGGTTAAACCATAAATTCACACCTAGCGGATTTGCTACACTTGCATTTGCAGCAAATACAATTATATGGCTATTAGTTAAAGAAAACATAGAAAATAATATAGGAGTTGTTATTCTTACTCTATCTTTAGTTTTAGCTATCTTAGTATCAGCAAGTAGGATAGAAGCAAAAGCTCATAAAGTTTCAGAAGTAATATTTAGTGCATGCGTAGGAATAATTGTAGTACTTATAATATATGGAATCGCATTAGGTATTACTAGTGTTTGAAAATAACATAAAAAATGATATTTTTGTAAAGGAAGGGAAGGATATTGAGAAGAACAAGAGATAATTCTGGAAGAGTTGGAACTAAGATATTCATAATTGTTCTTATTTTACTAATATTAGTTGCAGGAGGACTATTTGTAGCAAAAGTATTTATGGAAAGTAATGATTCAGAACTTGCAAATACTAATTCTACAAACTTAAGTAATAAAAACGATAGTGAGCCAATTGTTCAAACTCCAAAGACTTTATCAGGAACAGAAAGACCAATTGCGGTTATGATTGATAATCACATAGATGCAATGCCACAAGCGGGACTTTTAGAGGCAGACATAGTATATGAAATAATCGTAGAAGGTGGAGAAACCAGATTAATGCTTATATTGCAAGACAAAGATTTAGACAAGATAGGACCTGTAAGAAGTTCAAGACACTATTTCTTAGACTATGCTTTAGAAAATGATGCAATATATGTTCATTATGGTTGGAGCCCGCAAGCACAAGCTGATATATCAACACTTGGAGTAAATAATATAAATGGAATTTATGAAAGCGAAGAATCATTTTGGAGAGTTAGCGATAAGTATGCACCACATAATGCAGTAACAAGTACAGAAAATATTATGAAAATTGCAGAAAGAGAAGGCTATAGAACAACAACTTCACAAGATCCAGTATTAAATTATGTTGTAGCAGAAGTAGAATTAGAAGATGGGGAAATAGCAAATAATATAACAATTCCATATTCGTATGTGAATACTGTGGAATATGTATATGATGTAGAATTAAAAGAGTATGTTCGTTATTCCAGAGGAGAAAAACAAGTAGACTGGGATACAGGAAAAACCGTAACAACGAAGAATATAATAATAGAAAAGGTAGACAATTGGACACTTAATGATGGTACAAGTTCTGGAAGACAAACAATAGACAATATTAAAGAAGTAGATGGCTACTATATAACAAATGGAAAAGCTATTCCAATAACTTGTACAAAAACAACAAGGTCTGGCAAAACTGTATATAAAGACTTAGAAGGAAATGAAATAGATGTAAATGATGGCAAAACATTTATACAAATTTGCCCAGAGGAGGCTGATATAGAGATTTCAGAATAATTGGAACAAGAGGACACACAATTTGTTTCAAATTTGAAACAAAGGGACAGACATTAAAGTAAAAAATATTAATTAATCAAAACTAATTGTTTAAAAATAAAAAAATATTATTTAAAAAAATGGAGGTAAAATTATGGAAGAGAACAAAAAGAAAAATAATAAAATGATAATAGGAGTGATAATAGTAATTATCGTAATTGCTGCTATTGTAGGAATTGCATTTGCAATTAATAATAACCAAAATGGAGAGAACGGTGGGAATAATCAGCCAAGCAGTAATGTAAAAATAACCAGTAGTGAAGATATGGTTAATTTAATAAATACAGTATATGAAGGACAAGACAATATTTTGCCAACTAGTTTAATGACACAAACAATAGATGTTTCTAACATGGATGTATTAAAATCATATACTGGCTTAACTTCAAATGAAAACATAGATGCTGCAGTTGCATCAGAGCCATTGATGAGTTCGCAAGCATATTCATTTGTACTTGTAAAAGTAAAAGATGGAGCAGATGCAAATTCAGTCGCTAAAGAAATGTCAGAAAATGTAGACACAAGAAAATGGGTTTGTGTAGAAGCTGAAAAATTATATGCAACAAGTGTAGATAATTTAGCAGTATTAGTAATGGCAAGTGATGAATGGGCAACACCAGTGTATAACAAATTATTAGAAGTATTAGGTGCTCATGGAGAAGAATATATAAAAGATAATTCAAATGCTTTTGAAAACCAAGGAATTGTTGGAGAAGGAATACCAGAATAAGCCTTAGTAGCTACTAAAATCAAAAGGTTAAGAAAGCTTACAATAATAGTAAATAAGGCCTTGAAAGAAATTTCAAGGCTTTAATAAACGGAGGCAAGTATGAACAAGAAAATAATAGTTATACTATTTGTAATTATATCAGTTGTAATAATAGGAGTACTAGTAATTCCGAGAATATTGGACACGGGAGAAGAAAAAACTACTGAGGCTGAAGAAGAATATAAAATTCTAAATGGTGGAATATATGAAGAAACAGACGTATTAAATGAAAGCGGACTAACAGCTAATATCAACAAAATTAATAATATATGTAACAAATATTTGAGCGGCTCTAACATCTATTTTGCTATGATACCTAATAAGGAGTATTACTTAAATAATGATATGGGATCAAGCAATGAATTTTTTGAAATAGAAGGATTTATTAAACCAAAATTAAATCAAGAAATAAGTTATATAGAACTCTATGACACTTTAAATTTAGATTGCTACTATAAAACAGATATGCATTGGAAACAGGAAGATATATCAGGCGTAGTAGAAAAAATCTCACAAGCTATGAATTTGAAGGATGAAAATAATGCATCAAATGACGAAAATGAATACGAAGAAAAAAGTTTGGGCGATTTTTATGGCTCATATTATGCAGAAATAAGCAATAATGAGATTCAGCCAGATGAGTTAAAATATTTAACAAATTCAATGATAGAAAATTGTGTTGTATATAATACAGAAAAAGAAGCGGAAGAAAAAGTGTACAATTTAGATAGAGTTAATGAAACAAATAATAAATATGACCTATTTTTATCAGGTGCGGCAGCGATACAACGAATAGATAATAATGAGATTAATAATGGAAAAAAGCTAATATTATTTAGAGATTCATTCGGAAGCAGTATTGCACCACTTTTGATAGGCTATTATGAAGAAATTTTGCTGGTGGATATAAGGTATGTAAATTCAGAATTCCTTGATAATTATATAGATTTCGACGAATACGAGAATCAAGATGTATTATTTTTATATAATACTAGAGTTATTAATAAATCTGGAATATTTAGATAGAAAAATAGATAACTATATTTAGTTATCTATTTTTACTTATATCCCCAAAAGATAATAATCATGAAAAATGCATAACAGATATAAAATAAAAAATAAGTGGATATAGCCTTGTAAAATGTCGAAAAATCATTGTACAAAATAAAACTATTTGATATAATACAAACATATAATTGATATAGTATGGAAAGGAAGTAATGTCAAAAATGTGTGAATGTGTAGAGAAAAAAATAAGAGAAGAAGTTCGTGAAATTATGAAGCCATATAAACAAGAAAAAGATAATTTAATACAAATTTTAAATGAGATTCAAGAAAAATATGGTTATATTCCTAAAGCAGCACAAATGGAAGTGTCCGAATATTTAGGAGTGCCTATGGCAGAAATTTATGGAGTTATTACATTTTATGCTAGATTTACTTTAGAGCCAAAAGGAAAATATAATGTTTCAGTATGTCTTGGAACAGCATGTTTTGTTAAAGGCTCACAAGCAATATTAGATAGATTAAAAGAAAGGTTGAAACTAGAAGAAGGAAAAACAAGTGAAGATGGCAAATTTTCGATAGACACAACAAGATGTGTTGGAGCATGTGGAATAGCACCAGTATTTACTGTAAATGATGAAGTTTATGGACATGCGACTGTGAAGAAGCTGGATGAAGTTTTAGATGAGCTTGAAAAAAATGAAAAATAAAAAAGGAGGTCTTACATGAAGACTATAGAAGAATTAAATAAAATAAGGGCAGAAAAAAGAATTGAACTAGATTTGCGTAAAAATACAAATGCAGATACAAGAGAAAAACATATTTTAGTGTGTCAAGGAACAGGATGTACTTCTTCAAAATCGCCACAAATACTAGAAAATTTTAAGAAAATAATTGAAGAAAAAGGGATACAAAATGTACGTGTAATAAAAACAGGATGTTTTGGGCTATGTGCAAAAGGTCCAATTGTAATAATACGCCCTGAAGATACATTTTATGCAATGGTAACACCAGACGATTGCGAAGAAATTATACAATCACACATTGTAGAGGGAAAAGTAGTAGAGAGATTACTTTGTAAAGATATTGATGGAACTAAAGTTACAAAATTAGATGACTTAACCTTTTACAAAAAGCAAAAAAGAATTGCATTAAAAAATTGTGGAGTTATAAATCCAGAAGATATAGATGAATATATTGCTTTTGATGGATATAGAGCGTTGGCAAGAGTACTTGTGGAAATGAATTCTGATGAAGTAATTGAAACCATAGAAAAATCTGGTCTTAGAGGTAGAGGAGGAGCAGGCTTCCCTACTGGTAAGAAATGGAGAGCCACTAGAGATGCTAAAGGAGATAAAAAATATGTGGTATGTAATGCGGATGAAGGAGATCCTGGAGCTTTCATGGATAGAAGCATATTAGAAGGAGATCCACATGCAGTATTAGAAGCAATGGAAATAGCAGGGTATGCAGTAGGAGCTGAAAAGGGATATATCTATGTTAGAGCAGAATATCCAATAGCAGTACATAGACTCCAAATAGCAATTGACCAAGCAAGAGAATATGGAATATTAGGCAAAAACATATTTGGAACAAATTTTAGTTTTGATATTGAAATAAGACTTGGTGCAGGTGCGTTTGTTTGTGGAGAAGAAACAGCACTTTTGGAGTCAATAGAAGGTAGACGTGGTCAACCTAGAGTAAAGCCTCCTTATCCAGCTCAGTCTGGCTTATGGGGTTGCCCAACCTTAATAAATAATGTAGAAACATATGCAAATATTGCACAAATTATTTTGAAAGGTGCAGATTGGTATTCATCAATCGGAACAGCAACCTCAAAGGGAACAAAAGTGTTCGCATTAGGAGGAAATGTAAATAATGTTGGATTAGTTGAAGTCCCAATGGGTACTACACTAAGAGAAATAGTATTTGATATTGGTGGAGGAATTCCAAATGGAAGAGAATTTAAAGCAGCTCAAACTGGTGGACCTTCAGGAGGATGTATCCCTAAAGAACATCTAGATACACCAATTGATTATGAATCTTTAAAAGAAATAGGTTCAATGATGGGATCTGGCGGACTTATTGTAATGGATGATACAAAGTGTATGGTATGTTTGGCAAAATTCTATTTACAATTTACTGTAAGTGAGAGTTGTGGTAAATGTACTCCTTGTAGAATAGGTACGAAAAGAATGCTTGAGATTTTGGAGAGACTATGCAGTGGTGAAGGAGAAGAATATGATATATATAGGCTAGAAAAATTAGCAGCAAATATCAAGAAAGCAAGTATTTGCGGACTAGGACAAAGTGCACCAAACCCAGTAATTAGCACAATGAAATACTTTAGAGAAGAGTTTAGACAACACGCTATAGAAAAAGAATGTAAGGCAATGGAATGTAAAGCTTTATCAAGAATAGAAATAGATGAAGATCAGTGTAAAGCTTGTGGATTATGCCAAAGAAATTGCCCAGTAAATGCAATTGAGGGAGAAGGAAGAGAAAAAAGACATATTAATCAGGATAAGTGTATTAAGTGTATGACGTGTATACGTTCTTGCCCATTCCACGCAATTGGGTAATTTGCAAAATAAACGTCGTGATTAGCGTTGTCAAAATTTAGATAAAAAATGCATTACCAAATAAGGAGGAAAGTAATGGTTAATTTAAAAATAGATGATAAAAAGGTATGCGTACCAGAAGGTACAACTATATTAGATGCCGCAAAACAAGCAGGAATAGATATTCCAACCTTATGTTTCTTAAAAGATATAAATGAAGTTGGAGATTGTAGAATGTGTATTGTGGAAGTGGAAGGAAGAAGAGGTTTTGCTACTTCTTGTATCCAAACCGTAGAAGAAGGAATGGTAGTTCATACTCATACACCAAATGTCTTGGAAGCAAGACATGCAATACTTGATTTAATAATATCTAATCATTCTAAAGATTGCTTAACTTGCACACGTTCTGGAAATTGTGAACTTCAAGATTTAGCCATCAAGTTTAATGTCCTAGATATTGAGTTTAAGGGAGAAAGAACAGAGCATAAAATTGATGACAAATCTCCATCTATAGTAAGAGATTTTAATAAATGTATTTTGTGCAGAAGATGTGTTGCAACTTGTAAAAATGTTCAAAACATTGGTGCTATCGATTGCATCGAAAGAGGTTTTGAATCTTGTATTTCTACAACATATGACCATAGTTTAAATGATGTTAATTGTACTTTTTGTGGACAATGTATAGAGTCTTGCCCAACAGGGGCATTACATGAAAAAGAAAATATTAATGATGTATGGGCAAAATTAAAAGATCCTGACACATATGTGGTAGTGCAAACTGCTCCATCTATTAGAGTAGCACTTGGTGAAGAGTTTGGAATGGAGATAGGCACAAATGTTACAGGTAAAATGGTGTCTGCATTAAAAAGGCTAGGCTTTGATAAAGTGTTTGATACAAACACTGGAGCTGATTTTACAATTATGGAGGAAGCTACAGAGTTTGTAAAAAGGTTCAAAGAAAATGATAATTTACCGATGACTACTTCTTGCTGTCCAGGCTGGGTACGTTTTGCAGAAATGGAATACCCAGAAAATTTACCACATTTATCTAGTTGCAAATCACCTCATCAAATGTTTGGAGCTATTATAAAATCATATTATGCAGAGAAAAATAATATTGATCCAAGTAAGATTTACGTAGTTTCTGTAATGCCATGTATAGCTAAAAAATATGAAGGTAAAAGAGAAGAAATGGAAGTAAATGGACTAAGAGATGTAGACGCAGTAATTACAACACGTGAACTTGCAAGAATGATAAAACAAGCCAATATTGAATTTGACAAGTTAGAAGATGAAGTATTTGATAATCCAATGGGAGAAGCAACTGGTGCAGGAGCAATATTTGGTGTGACCGGTGGAGTTATGGAAGCAGCACTTCGTACAGCATATGAATTAATTACTGGAGAAGAATTGCAGAAATTAGAATTTGAAGATGTTAGAGGTGCAAAAGGAATAAAAAAAGCGACTGTAAAAATCGGGGATAAAGAGATTAAAGTGGCAGTTGCACATGGACTTGGAAATGCAAGAAAAATAATGGAAGAAATAAAAAACGGAACGGCAGATTATAGTTTTGTAGAAGTAATGGCGTGCCCTGGAGGATGTATCATGGGTGGCGGTCAGCCAATTAAAAATTCTAAAACTAGAATGACAGTAGATGTAAGAGCAAAAAGAGCTGCTTCAATGTATTCAATAGATGAAAGAAGCACAATAAGAAAATCTCATGAAAATCCAATATTAAAGCAAATTTATAAAGAATATATTGGAAATCCAGGAGAACATAAAGCACACGAGCTTTTACATACACATTACAAACCAATGGAAGAGTATAGAATATAGATATGTCAAGTAAAAAATGACGAAAATTTAGAAGTTTTTGGATACTTTTTTCTACAAAATACGTAATTCGAAAAAAGTATAATAAATAATAAACATACAAGGCCTGTCCCAGAAACGAACAACTATGTGGTTTTGGGGACTGTCCCCAAAAACGACAGAAAGGAAAAAAATGGAAGAAATATTTAAATCAGGATTTGTTTCAATAATAGGTAGGACAAATGTAGGAAAGTCAAGCATAATTAATAGTTTGGTAGGAGAAAAGGTTGCAGCAATTGCTAATAAACCACAAACCACAAGAACTGTAATAAGGGCTATTGTAAATAGACCAAATTCTCAAATAATATTTATAGATACACCCGGAATTCATAAACCAAAATCAAAACTAGGAAATGTGATGGTGGATAATGCTTTTGAAGTTTCAAAAGATGTAGATGTATTGGTTTTTGTAATTGAGGCTACTTCTAAGGAAATAGGAAAAGGCGATAGATTAATATTGGACAAGATTAAAGCAGCAAAACGTAAAACTATTTTAGTTATAAATAAGATAGATTTAGCCAGTAAAGCAAAAGTAGCTGAAATAATAGATTTATACAAAAATGAGTATGATTTTGCAAGTATTATACCAGTTTCTACAGTCAAAAACATTAATTTGGATGTTATATTGGATGAGATTGAAAAGAACTTAAAAGAGGGACCTGCATATTATAATATAGAGGAATATACAGATCAAACAACAAGACAACTTGTAGAAGAAACTATAAGAGAGAAAGCACTAAAGTTGTTAGAGGATGAAGTTCCTCATGGCATACTTGTAGAAGTTGACAAAATGAAGAAGAGAAAAACAATGGAAAATGAACCAATATATAATATTGATGCAACAATTTACTGTTTAAGAGAAGCTCATAAAGGAATTATTATAGGTAAAAATGGCAGTATGCTAAAGAAAATTGGGACATATGCTAGACAGGACTTAGAAAAAATGCTGGGAATTAAAATAAATTTAAAAATATGGGTTAAAGTAAAAGAAGATTGGATTAATAATGAAAAAATTTTAAAAAATTTTAAGTTACAATAAAACAAGCTGTATAGCATATAAAAAAATAATTTAAAGTAAAATTAATATGTATAAAAACATAAAAAATGCAAAAGATAAAATAAGAAAAGTAGCTTGACTAGAATGTATTTTATAGAAGCATAAAAAATCATTTATAAACGAAACACTGATACTAAGGAAAGTTACTTAAGCTTAAAAAATGGAGATGATTACAATGATAAAGCAAATGGCGTGGAATACATTTAAAAATACGGGAGATATAAATACCTTTTTAGAATTAGTTGAAGTTGAAAATTTAGAAAAAAACATGATAAAGGCGGAAGAACAAAATGGGAATATTAAAGATGAAGGGAATAGTAATAGCGGAAAACAATATGAGCGACTATGATAAAATGGTGACAATTTTAACTCCTAATCGGTAAAATAGGGTGTGCTGCCAAAGGTGCAAGAAGACCTAAAAGTCAACTCATGGCAGCCACACAATATTTATGTTTTGGAGATTATCTTATTTACCAAGGAGTTAGTTCATATAATATAAATTCTTGTGAAGTTACTGAACTATTTTATAATATTAGGATGGATTTAGACAAACTCCAATATGCCTCTCATATTACTAAGATTATAAATGATGTTACAGATGAGAATCAAAATACATATAAGATCTTACAACTGCTT
The DNA here is from genome assembly GCA_944392505.1 of uncultured Clostridia bacterium. Classification (GTDB taxonomy): domain Bacteria; phylum Bacillota; class Clostridia; order TANB77; family CAG-508; genus CALXVA01. The sequence goes on from CALXWU010000007.1 coordinate 27,454, forward strand.
TTAAATACATTATATGTAATTTCAGAAACAGATAAAAACTTAGATTTAACAATTTCAATATTTAAACTAAAATTAATGTGCTTACTAGGCTTTACACCAATAATTGATAAATGTGCAGGCTGCAAAAAAAATGAAAATGTATTAAACCATTTTAGCTTTAGAGATAATGGATTAAAATGTGAAGCATGCAGCAGACAAGATAAGGGTGCAATTGAAATTTCGGAAGCCACATTGAATGCCATAAAATACATTGTTCTTGCTCCACCCAAAAAACTATTCTCGTTTAACCTTTCTGAGCAAGGAATAAAAGAACTTGAAATCATTGCTAAGATATACTTAAACGAGAAATTAGACAAAGAATATAAATTAGAAAAATTAGTATGAATACAAAATAAAAACTAACAACAGGTCTATTATCTGAAAAAATAGATTTGTTGTTTGAGGTTCAGAGAAATTTTTTAGTAAAAAAAACAAAAAAACGCTAGAAAACTTACTCTCACAACGAAAAACAAAATTTGACATAAAATGCAAAATATGATATACTAAATCAGCTAAAAAGAATGTTTTTCTAAAGGAGAAATTGATATGAAAGACGTAATAAAGTTTGGAATAGGTTTTGTTACAGGCAGGCCAAATGTCTGCAAAGTAATAAATAGTACCTATGAAAGATTGATTAACCAATTTAAAGATTCAGATAAAAAAATAGAGATAACAATATTTATCTTATTTGATCTGGGGTATCAATTTACTACAAGAGTTGACTTTTATGGAATTATACCAAATGTATATAAAGATATAAGAGTAAAATATATTACACCCGAAGATATAGAAGAAGAAAAGAAAACGCTTTTAGGGAAAGAAGTTCTTTCTAAGCAGGAGGCAGAACTGTTTTTTGGACATGGGCATGCAAAAGGTAGAAACACATTAATGTATTATGCTAAAAAGAACAAAATAGATTATTTATTATTCTGGGATGATGATGAATATCCTGTGGCATGCATAAAAAATAGAGAAACAAATGAGATAACTTGGAAAGAACAAGATAATATTGCTATGCATTTGAAATATATAGAAAATTCTGACGTTACTATTGGTTATCATTGCGGCTACATTTCTCCTATACCATATGTTGAATTAAATGAAGATATAGATGAAAATTTATTTAAACAATATATTGAAGCTATAAGTAATGAAGTAGTTTCATGGGAATCAATTAAAGAAAAATTCATAAAGAATAATGGTATTACATATGCAGATGCTAAAATAGCAAATGGAGAAGGAGCATATGTGCAAAAAGATGAGGGCAAAGGAAATTGGGTGGTTGGTTCAACTCTATGTTTGAATTTGAATCATATAGATAAAATACCAGCTTTCTATAATCCAGAAGGTGCTAGAGGAGAGGATGCTTTCTTTTCTATTAATCTTAAAAATTCAAAGATTATAAAAGTGCCTGTTTATCATTTTCATGATGGTTTCCTAAAATATACAAGTGTTGCAAGACAGAAATATCCAAAAACGTTAAGAAAAATAAAGGCAACAGATGAAGAAGTAGAACAAAGATTTCTAAAAGCTTCAAGAGGATGGATGAAATATAAGCCGTTGCTATTATATGTAACAGATAATGAACACTATAAAGAAAAAATAAAAGATAATCATATAAAATTAGAAAATAGTATTCCTGAAATTAATAAGCTTTTTGAAAGTGATGTATTTGATTCTCTACTTATCGATTTAGAAGACTATGACAAGAATGTGAAAAAACATTATAATGAGTTTGTTAAGACAAATGAAATTTGGAATAAATTAAAGGGGATGTAAGGAATGAAGAGAATATTATTCTATTTATGTGGTATATATAATGGTGGGACAGAATATGAAACTTTAAATTTAATGAAAAACTTAAATAAAGAGAAGTATGAGCTTTTGTATTATTATGGTGATAAACAATATTCAAATGATGAGATGATAAAAGAATATAATAAATATGCAAAATATATAGACATTAATAATGGAATAGAAGTAACTACTGTAATTTATTGTACAAATGCGTTAAATGATATTGAACTATTGCCCAAAATTTCATATAAACATTCATATTATTGGTTCCATTATTTTTGGGAGGATCAAGAAGAATTCTTGGCTCTAACATTAAAGAGTAATTATATTGATAAAGTAATAACTGTTAGCGAATATGCTAAAAAAAGATTACAAGCTTTAGATTGTTTAAGAAATAGAGAAAATGATGTTGAAATAATTCATAATATTTTAGATAAAGATGAAATTTTAGAAAAAGCACAACAAAAGGTAACGTTAGAAAGAGTGGATGGATTAAATTTAGTAACAGTAGCTAGATTTGCACCGATTAAGGGATATTATCGAGTAAAACAGATGATAAATATTTTAATAGAAGAAGGTATTAATTTTAAATGGTATATTTGCCGGAAAAGGGAGCAATGAAAAAGAACATAATGAAGTTATAGAGATGCTTAAAGGATATGATAAACGAATAGAACTAGTTGGACATCAAAATAATCCATTTCCATATGTGAAGAATGCAGATTATCTGGTTTTGATGAGCGATAGAGAAACAGCAGGATTAGTAATAACGGAAGCTAAGCTTATAGGTACTCCATGTATAGTATCAAACTTTGAGGCAGCATATGAACAAGTATCAGATGAAGAAAATGGATTTATAATAGATAGAAATAATATAGAAGAATTTAGAAATAAATTGAATAAGATTTTACAATCAAAAGAAGAGCTAAGAAAAAATTTAGAAGGTTTTAATTATAGTAAAGAAGATAGTATAAGAAAATGGGAAGAAAAATTATAGATAAAAATAAATAATTTTACTAGACTTCTTAAATATATGTTGTTTGTAAACCAATTATTAATATTAAAAAGATAGGAGTGGAAGAATAGTGCAATTTTCTTAAGTGCTTTTAATAATATAGAAGTACTAAAAAATTGCCAATTATGTAGAAAGTAAGGGTGATTTAAATGTATAAGATTAAAGAATATGAAGATAAGTATAACAAAAATGTTAATGATTTTGTTATATCAATATTGGTTGATGAATATGGTTTCGAGCAGTTTCGAGAAGGAATTAAAAAATTAAATAATCGAGACTATATTACTAATAGAGGAAAGATATGGATTGCTATAGATGATAACGATAATGTAGTTGGCACTATAGCTGTAAGAAAGCATAACGACAAAGAAGCAGAGTTAAACAAATTTTATGTAAGAAAAGATTATAGAGGAAAAGGTTTGTCAAAAGAGTTGTATGGCAAAGTAATGGAAACAATAAAAGAAGTTAACTGTAATAGAATTTTCTTAGGTACATATGATAAGTTAAATACAGCTGTTAATTTTTATTTAAGAAGAGGATTTACTCAAATAGACGAAGTTGAAGAAAAAGAAGGTGCCAGATATTTTGAATTATATATATAGTTTGGCAATATATACATAATTCAAAATATAAGTGCGCCAGAGAAAAGGAAGAAAATATCATGTACATAATAGTTGGACTTGGTAATCCAGAGCCAGAATACTCAAATACCAGACATAATATGGGATTTGATGTTATAAATAAATTAGCAAATAAAAACAATATAAGTTTAAATAGAACTAAATTTAATGCAATTTATGGAACTGGTATAATAGAAAATGAAAAAGTAATATTAATAAAACCACAAACATTTATGAATAAAAGCGGTGAATCTGTGGTTCAATTTGCAAACTTCTATAAAGAACCTTTATCTAAGCTTATAGTTGTATATGATGACATGGATACAGACATAGGAAAGATTAGAGTTAGAGCTAAAGGCGGAGCTGGATCACATAATGGGATGAAATCAATGGTAGAACAGCTACAATCTGAGGATTTTCCTAAAATTAGAGTGGGAATAGGAAAACCAGAAAATGAATTTGACAGAATAGACTATGTTATTGGGCGTATACCAGATGATGAATACATAGAATTGCAAAAAGGTGAAGAGCTTGCGGTAGAAGCTATTCAGTACTGGATAAAAAATGGAATAGATAATACCATGAACAAATTTAACATTAAGAAGGATTGAAATTATTAATGCAAGAACTATTAATTGATGTGACTAACAATTTGAAAAAGATTTTGCTAGTTCAAAATGGAAAATTAATTGAAAAATATGAAGATGAACCTGAACATGAAAGATTAGAAGGAAATATTTTTTTGGGGTTAGTAGAAGATGTGTTGACTGGTATGCAGGCAGCTTTTGTTAATATTGGTAAAGAAAAAAATACCTTTATACATATAAGAGATGTAATACCTAAAATTAGTGAAGAAACAGGAAATAAAAATGAAGATTTTAGTAACTACAATATAAAAGATTATTTAAAGCCGGGAAAACCAGTCTTAGTTCAGGTGAAAAAAGATAGTACAAATAAAAAGGGAGCTAGAATATCTTCACATATAAGCATCCCAGGAAGATTCGTAGTATTAATACCAAACGAAAAATTCATTACAATATCACAAAAAATAGATGATAGTAATGAAAGAGAAAGATTAAAAAATATTATAAAAGATAATATTACAGACAATTATGGAGCAATCATAAGAACCTCCGCAGCATTAAAAAGTAAAGAAGAACTAATAGAAGATTTAAAAGCAACAATTAATAAATATAAAGAGATAGTAAAATCATATGATGAAGCAATTTCAAGTAAAAATTTAAAACCAAAATTGCTCTATAAAAGCGAAGATATTGTTCAAAGATTATTAACAGATTTAATGGATCAAGACCTAGTTAATATATACACCAACAATAAAGAAGTTTTTGATCAAGTAAATAAAAAACTTAAAGAAACTAATAAAAATATTAAATTAGAATTGAGAGAAGATATACTTAATCAATATGATATAAAGAAACAATTAGAACAACTTGAAAACAGAAAAATTTGGCTTAAATGTGGTGGATTTATTACCATTGATAAAACAGAAGCATTAACTGCGATAGATGTAAATTCTGGTAAATATACTGGGGGAAAAGACTTAGAACACACCATATTTACTGTAAATAAAGAGGCAACAATAGAAATAGCAAGACAATTAAGGTTAAGGGATATTGGTGGAATAATAATAATAGATTATATAGATATGAAAGATAAGAAAAATGAAGAAGAAATAGTAAAACTGTTTAAAGAATGTTTAAAAAATGATAGATCTAAAACGCAAATAGTAGGATTTTCTAAATTGAATTTATTAGAAATGACTAGAAAACATATGTGTAGTAATGATTGATTTGAATTATTAGACAAAATATGTTAAAATATATGTATAATTTATTATATAAAAGGAGGTTACCCTTATGAAGGTAATGCAGCAAGAGCGGACATTAGAACAGGAAGAAGAAATATTCCTTATGTATGAAAATGAGACAGAAGACCTTTTCAGAACAATTCTAGTATATTTCAATACTCACCAGAGGTTGGCAAAAGTCTTCAGAGTTCCAATTTCAACCCCAAGATTTTACAAAGAGTTTGTTACTCTGGTAGCAAATAAACAATGTGGCTGGAAGGTTGAAAAAGTAAGATGGAATAGCGACAAAGTAAGAATAATAATCTCCGACCCATTCGAATTTGATGAATACTGCAAAAAGTATATTAAATAAGAATGGAAAAAGGTGCTCTTTTTTAGAGCACCTACTTTTTTGTCTTAAATTTCTCCTAAAATAAGTTTTAATTCTTCGTGTCTTTTTACCTTTTGCGTAGTAGTTTTTATTAAAGGTGTATCAGTCAAAATAATTTCTCTAATGTATTTATATGCTGGCATTTTATGATTTACATTTTCCTTTACATCAGTCCATACCTTGTTATATAAATCTTCTTTTGAGATATTTGCAAAATTTTCATCTACATATTCTTTATTATACACAATTTTAGCACAAATCTTGTAATCACCATCATCTTGTGGCATTCCATACACCATACTCTCAGAAACATATGGTAGTTTGTTAATCAATATTTCCAATTCCTCTGGGAATATATTTTTTCCATTTTTAAGAACTATAACATCTTTCTTTCTACCTGTGATGAACAAGAATCCATCCTTATCAAAATAGCCTAAATCTCCCGTATAAAACCAGTCATCTTTTAAAACTTCATTTGTAGCTTCTGGATTATCTACATAGCCCAGCATTACAGTAGGAGCTTTTACAGCTATTTCACCAATACCTTCACTATCTGGATTTTCAATTTTTACATCTATACCAGGAAGTGGAAAACCTACTGAGCCGCATCTTTTAAATTTATCATTTTCACCTGCGACAACAGGAGAGGTTTCAGTTAATCCATATCCTTGGAGTAGATTTATTCCTAAATCTAAGAAGCCTTGAATTGCATCTTTGCTCATGGCAGCACCACCAGCAATTAGAATTCTAAGTTTTCCTCCAAGATTATCAAGTATTTGTTTAAAGACTTTTCTTCTAATGTCTATTCTAACTTTTAATAATCCATTACATAATTTTGTCATATTTTTTACAAGTTTTGTTTTACCTTGTTCTTCAATTCCTTTTTTGATTTTTTTATACATTATTTCAAGCATTAAAGGAACGCAAACAAATCCTGTAACTTTAAATTCAGCAAGATTTTTTTGCACATATTTAATTCCATCACAAAAAGCTACAGTTATACCTGAAAATGTACCATACAAAAAGGTACAAGTAGATTCAAAGGTGTGATGAAGCGGTAAGAAAGATAAAAATGTATCTTCTTTTCTTATGTCAGTCATTTGGGCTAAAGCATATATATCTTCACAAATATTAGATTGAGAAAGAGCAACGGCTTTTGAAATTGAAGTAGTACCAGAGGTAAAAAGCATTACAGACATTTCTTTATTATTAATTCTAACATTATCATATTTATTATCTCCATTTACTAGTAGAGAATGACCTTTATGTATTAAATTAGTATAACTTGTAAAATCAGGCAAATCATCCATGCTAATAAAATGGGATAATTTTGATTTTTGGCTAACTGCAAGTGAAGAAAATACCTCAGCATATTTTTTATCAAAAATAACTGCTTCTGCTTCACTTCTAATTATGAGATCAAGTATTTCATTATCAGGTAATGCCCTATCTAATGGAACCACTATCATGTCAGAGGTAGTAATTGCCAAATAGCTGGTACACCATTCATATCTATTTGGTGATATTATTGCAACTTTTTTCTTAGATA